>DATJOV010000137.1:0-7201 GCA_035506735.1 Acidimicrobiales bacterium
TGCGCTCGACCGAGAACATCATGAAGAACGCCGGCACCTTCGCCCTCAACCTCCGCAGCTGGGACGAGGTGGTGGAGGGTCGCTACGCCGTGGTGGGGTCGCCCGACACCGTGGCCGAGATCCTGGAGGCCGAGATCGAGCGCCTCGGGGTGGGCAACCTGCTCGGGCTGTTCCAGCTCGGGACCCTGCCCGCCGACGCCACCCGGGCCAGCCTCGAGCTCTTCGCCCGCGACGTGATGCCGCGCCTGCGCCAGCGCTTCCCCGGCGCCGCCGTGGCCGGGGCCGCACCGTGAGCACGGCGGGCGCGATGGCGCCCGGGACGTGCGAGACGGCCGTGGGGACGATCGAGGTCCACCGGGGCGGGGCCGGTGGCGCCGCCCCCGTCGTCTACCTCCACTCCGTCCAGGGCGAGGTCCCCGGCCTGGCCCTCCTCGACCTCCTGGCCCGGGAGCGCGCCGTGGTGGCCCCCCTGTTCCCCGGCTTCGGGGCCTCCGAGGGCCTCGATCGCATCGACGACATCGAGGACGCCGCCTTCCACCTGCTCGACGTGCTGGACCGTCTCGGCATCGCCGCCTGCGACCTGGTGGGGACCTCCCTGGGGGGATGGATGGCGGCCGAGGTGGCCGTGCGCTGGCCCGAGCGGGTGCGGCGCATGGTCCTGGTCAACCCCGTGGGCCTGTGGGTGGACGGGGCGCCCATCACCGAGATCTTCGGGCGCGACCTGGCCGAGCTGGCCGGCGAGCTCTTCGCCGATCCCGAGCACCCCCTGGCCGTCCTCATGCGCTCCCTCCAGGCCATGGAGGCCGACCCGTCCCAGATCCCCTTCGATCTGGTGCGCCCCGTCCTCCAGTCCATGGCGGCCACGGCCAAGGTGGGGTGGAACCCCTACCTCCACGATCCCAAGCTGCGGGGCCGGCTGGGCCGGGTGCAGGCCCCCACCCTGGTGGTCCACGCCGTCCACGACGGCATCGTGCCCCGGGCCCACGCCGAGGCCTACGCCGCCGGCATCCCCCGTGCCACCGTGGTGGACCTCGAGGGTGCCGCCCACCTGGCCGTCCTGGAGCGACCCGAGGCCCTGGCCGGGCTGGTGCTGGCCCACTGCGGGGCCTGAGCCGGCCCCCGCCGCCGCCCCGGCCCGGAGCGGGAGCCGACCCGGTGGCGGGCGGGGCCGCTGGTACCGTGGATCGCCATGTCGCGCCCCCCCGGCCGTTCGCCCGGCGCGGGGGCGGGCCCGGGACAGGGGTCGGGGGGCGGGGGCGTGGGGTTCGGCGCCGGCGCCCCCCCGAGCGGGGTGGCCCCCGGGGGCTCCACCGTGGTGGGGCGCTCGGGACCCCTGGCCGTGCCCATCGAGACCGACCCCGGTCCGCTCGTCCCCGCTCCGCCCCGCCGGGGCGGGCGCCGCCGGCACCGACGCCGCCGCAGCCGGGGCGAGCGGGCCGTGCGGGGGGCGGTGGTCCTGGTGGCGGTGGTGCTCCTCCTGGCCGGATCGGTGTACGGCTACCTGTGGTTCCGACTGGGGCAGATCAAGTCCGAGAAGTGCTCGGCCTGCGCCGCCGCCGTCGGGGGCGCCCCCTACAACGTGCTCGTCGTGGGATCGGACTCCCGGGCCGGCGACACCGGCCAGGCCGCCAAGTCCTTCGGGTCGGCGGCCGAGGTGGGGGGCCAGCGCAGCGACACCATCAAGATCCTCCACATCGACCCGGCGGCGGGGACGGCGCGGCTGCTCTCGATCCCCCGCGACACCTACGTGGCCCTGTCGGGCATGCCCTCGGGCACCGGCCTGGCCACCGACAACAAGATCAACACCGCCTTCAACAGCGGTCCCAATCCCCTGATCCAGACCATCGAGAACACCTTCGGCATCCCCATCAACCACTTCGTGATCATGGACTTCGACGGTGTCATCGACCTGGTGAACTCGGTGGGGGGGATCCGCCTCGACTTCCCCTACCCGGCCCGGGACAACGACGACGGGAACAACAACTCCGGGCTCAACATCACCCACGCCGGATGCCAGACCCTGAACGGCAACATGGCCCTGGCCCTGTCCCGGTCGCGCTACTACGAGTACGAGGTCTCGCCCGGGGACTGGCGCTACGACGGGACCGGGGACCTGGGGCGCATCCAGCGCCAGGACACCATCATCGAGGCCGTCATCGACCGGGCGAAGTCGAGCTACAACCCCCTCACGGTCAACGCCTTCCTGGGCTCGATCGTCCACGACATCACCAAGGACGACCAGATGTCCACGTCGATGATCCTGTCGCTGGCCCAGCGCTACCACGCCTTCTCGGGCTCGGCCCTCACCACCTACACGCTGCCCACGGCCGGGGCCTACTCCTCGGAGGCCGGGGACATCGAGGTGGTCCAGCAGCCCGCCGCCGAGCAGGTCATCACCCAGTTCCTGGGCACGGCTCCGGAGCGCTCCACCACCCCCCCGCTCGACGCCTACGGGTCCCCGGTGACGGTACCGCCCACCACCGCCCCCACCACGCCGCCGAGCTCGTCGGGCCGGGCGCCGGCCACGACCACCACGACGGCGCCGGGGACGGGGCCGTTCAACCCCACCACGTGCTGAGCCGCACCTCCACGGGCTGAGGCCCGGAGGGGCCCGCCGTGGTCCTCAGGCGTCGTGGCCCCGGGCCGGGAGCAGCTCCCCGAAGTTGCGCCCCGGGGCCACCCCCGTGGCCACCACCTGCTCGATCAGGGCGGTGGCGTCCCGGAAGCCGCACTGGGCCGGGGGCCAGTAGCGGTCCATGGTCCCGGGGGGCCACGGGACGCGGTCGATGCGCTCGAGGGCGGCCATGAACACGCCGAAGGCGTACTGGCCCTCGGTGGTCTTGTCGCCGTGGCGTGCCTCTTCGTCACGCGCCCACCGCCGGAGATCGAACGTCCAGCCCGCGATCCTGTGCCTGGCCCTGAAGCCCATGTGCGGCTCCTCGTCGAGTGCCCACCGAGATGATCGGCGGGCGGGGGAGCCGACTTGACCCCGGGGCCGGCGTCCCCGCCCCGGGAGGATCAGGCCGAGACGCCCTCGGCCGCCTCGTCCAGGCCCTGGGCCAGGGTGTTCCAGGACAGGGTGGCGCACTTGATCCGCACCGGGAACTTCACCACGCCCTGCAGGGCCGCCAGCTCGCCCAGGCTGTCGGGGTCGACCACCACGGCCTCGTCGGGCCCGGTCCCGTTGGCGGCGACCTCGCCCTCGCCCAGCCGGGCCTCGTGGATCGACATCATGGCCTTGAAGGTCCGGATGAGGTCCCGCACCTCGGCCACCGTCTTGCCCTTCACCGCCGCCGACATGAGCGAGGCCGAGGACTGGCTGATCGAACAGCCCTGGCCGGCGAAGCGGATGTCGCGCACGGCGTCCCCCTCGACCTCGACGTAGACCACGATCTCGTCGCCGCACAGGGGGTTGAAGCCCTCGACCCGCCGGGCCGGCGGCGTGGCCAGCTCGCCCCGGTTCCTCGGGCTGCGGTAGTGGTCGAGGATGATCTCTCGGTAGAGGTCTTCGAGACCGGACATGGGTTCCCCTGGGTGTGGCGCCGTGGACGGCCGCTCAGCCGAACAGGCTACCGGCCTCGGCCAGGGCATCGGCCAGGGCGTCCACGTCGGCGCGGTCGTTGTAGAGGTAGAGCGAGGCCCGGGCCGTGGCGTTGACCCCCAGGCGCCGCATGAGCGGCTTGGCGCAGTGGTGGCCGGCCCGGACGCACACCCCGGACTGGTCCAGGACCTGGGCCAGGTCAT
The DNA here is from genome assembly GCA_035506735.1 of Acidimicrobiales bacterium. Lineage (GTDB taxonomy): Bacteria > Actinomycetota > Acidimicrobiia > Acidimicrobiales > UBA8190 > DATJOV01. The sequence goes on from DATJOV010000137.1 coordinate 3,745, forward strand.
GGGGGTGGACGTCGCCCAGGGCCAGGGACAGCACCCCGCCCCGGCACTCGGTGCCGGGGGGACCGAAGATCCGCAGGTCCGGCCCGAGGCGCTCGGCCAGGACGCCCTGGGCGTAGGCGGTGAGGTCCACCTCGTGGGCGTGGACGCGGTCCATGCCCACGGCCTCGAGGTAGGCGACGGCGGCCCCGAGGCCCACGGCCTCGGCGATGGGCGGGGTCCCGGCCTCGAACTTCCAGGGCAGGACGTTGGCGGTGAACCCCTCGTGGCGCACGTCGCGGATCATCCCGCCCCCCCCGAGGAAGGGCGGCATGGCCTCGAGGAGCTGGCGCCGGGCCCACAGGACGCCGATCCCGGTGGGGCCGAGCATCTTGTGGGCGCTGAAGGTGAGGAAGTCACACCCCAGGGTGCCCACGTCGGTGGGCAGGTGGGGCACGGACTGGGCCCCGTCGGCCAGCACCACCGCCCCGGCCCGGTGGGCGGCGTCGGCGATGCGGGCGAAGGGGGTGACCGTCCCGAGCACGTTGGACATGGTGGTGAGGGCCACCAGCTTCACGCCCCGGAGGAGGCGGTCGAGGTCGTCGAGGGCCAGCCGGTAGTCGTCGCCCACGCCGATCCAGCGCAGCTGCACGCCGCGCTCCTCGGCCAGCATGAGCCAGGGGACGATGTTGGCGTGGTGCTCCATGTCGCTGAGCAGGACCACGTCGCCCTCGGCCAGGTTGGCCCGGCCCCAGGTGGAGGCCACCAGGTTGATGGCCTCGGTCCCGTTCTTGGTGAAGATCACCTCGTGCTCGGCGTCGGGGGCGCCGATGAAGCGCCCCACGTCGAGGCGGGCCGTCTCGTACAGGCGGTCGGCCTCCTCGGCCAGGGCGTAGACCCCACGGTGGACGTTGGCGTGGCTGCGCCGGTAGTAGTCGTCCATGGCGTCGAGCACCGACTGGGGGCGCTGGGCCGACGAGGCCGAGTCGAGGTAGACCATGGGCCGCCCGTGCACGGTGCGGCCCAGCAAGGGGAAGTCGGCCTTGAGGGCCGAGAGGTCGACGTCGCCCGACCCCGGCGTCCCCGCCCCCCTGGCCGCCGGGGCGGCCGTGCCGATCACGTCCGCCATGGCTCGTAGCCCTCGGTCTCGAGGCGCTCGGCCAGCTCCGGGCCGCCCCGGTCGACGATGCGGCCGTCCACCAGGACGTGGACCACGTCGGGGCGCAGCAGCTCCAGGATGCGGGTGTAGTGGGTGACCACCAGGACCCCCAGGGCCGATCGCTCGGCCCGGACCGCCCCCACCCCGTCGGCCACGATCCGCAGGGCGTCGATGTCGAGACCCGAGTCCGTCTCGTCCAGCACGGCCAGCTCGGGCTGGAGGAGGGCCATCTGCAGGATCTCGTTGCGCTTCTTCTCGCCCCCCGAGAACCCCTCGTTGAGATGGCGCTCGCCGAAGGCCGGGTCGATGCCCAGGCGCTGCATCCAGTCGAGCATGGCCATGCGGGCCTCGAGCACGGAGCGGTCCTCCCCCGCCCGCCCGGCCATGGCCTGGCGCAGGAACTGGACCACGGGGACGCCGGGGATCTCCTCGGGGTACTGGAAGGCCAGGAACATCCCGGCCTTGGCCCGCACGTCGGGGGGCCAGGCCGTGACGTCCTCGCCCCGGAAGCGCACCGCACCGGCCGTGACGCGGTAGGCGGGGTTGCCCATGAGGGCGTTGGCCAGGGTGGACTTGCCCGAGCCGTTCGGTCCCATGAGGGCGTGGAGCTCACCCTCGCCCACGACCAGGTCCACGCCGCGCAGGATCTCGTCGCCGTCCACGGCGACGTGGAGTCCGTCGACCTGCAGCAGGGGGGCCACGGCGCAGAGTCTACCGTCGCCCCGGGATTTGCACTACGGGCGTAGTGGCAATCCGGGGACGGGGGCGGGCCGGGGCCCGGGCCGGGCCCGGAGGCCACTGACCAGGTCCTTCGCCACCCGGGCGCCAGCCGGTAGCGTCGCCGTGTGAGCGATCCGTGGACCTTCGACGGCCGGGTGACCTCCCTGGGGGGCGCCGGGGGCACGGTCACCCTGGTGGACGAGTCCACCTTCACCATCTCGGGGCGGGAGGGGGACGTGGTCGGTCCCTCGGCCGAGGGCCTCTTCGTCCGGGACACCCGCATCCTGTCCCGCTTCGAGCTGCGGGTGAACGGGGCCCGCCCCGAGGCGCTCACGGTCATCTCCGACGACCCCTTCTCGGCCACCTTCGTGTCCCGCTGCCCCCCCCGCCCCGGGCACGCCGACTCCACCCTCATGGTGTTCCGGCGCCGCTACGTGGGCCAGGGCATGCGCGAGGACGTCGTCATCCGCAACTTCGGCGACGAGCCCACGTTCTGCTCCATCGAGCTCTTCGTCGACTCCGACTTCGCCGACCTCTTCGCCGTCAAGGAAGGGCGGGTGGGGAAGGCCGACGGCGACGTCACCCGGGAGTCCGGTGCGGCGCATCTCGAGATCTCCTACCGGCGGGGCCCGGTGAACCGGGGCGTGGTGGTCCGGGCCCACCCCGTCCCCACCTCGGTCTCCGACGACCTGGTGTGCTTCGAGACCATCGTCCCCGCCAACGACGAATGGACGGGCTGCCTCGAGGTCCACCCCGTCATCGAGTCCAAGGCCATCGACCCCCGCTACCTGTGCGGCCAGCCCGTGGACCGGGCCGCCCCGGCCGAGCGGCTGGCCAAGTGGCGGCGCCAGGTCCCCCAGGTCGGCACCGACCACCAGGGCCTGCGGTCCGTCATCGCCTCCAGCGCCGAGGACCTGGGGGCGCTTCGCATCTTCGACCCCGACTACCCCGAGCGGGTGGTGCTGGCGGCGGGGGCGCCGTGGTTCATGACGGTGTTCGGGCGCGACTCGCTCATCACCTCGTGGATGGCCCTCCTCGTCGACCCCGACCTGGCCCTCGGGGTGCTCCAGACACTGGCCCGGTTCCAGGGCAGCGAGATCGACCCCCGCAGCGAGGAGCAACCGGGCCGGATCCTGCACGAGATGCGCTTCGGCGACGCCCCGTCGCTCTCGCTGGGCGGGGGCAACATCTACTACGGCACGGCCGACGCCACGCCGCTGTTCGTGATGCTGCTGGGGGAGCTGCGCCGCTGGGGGCTGGCCCGCGAGGTGGTGGACGAGCTGCTCCCCAACGCCGAGCGGGCCCTGACCTGGATCGAGGAGTTCGGTGACCTCGACGGGGACGGCTACGTCGAGTACCAGCGCATGACCGACCGCGGCCTGGCCAACCAGGGGTGGAAGGACTCCGGCGACGGCATCCGCTACGCCGACGGCCGGGTGGCCCACGCCCCCATCGCCCTGTGCGAGGTCCAGGCCTACGTGTACGGGGCCTACCTGGCCCGGGCCCACTTCGCCCGTGAGGCAGGCGACGAGACCACCTTCGAGCGCTACCGGGCCAAGGCCACGCGGCTCAAGGCCGACTTCAACCGCGACTTCTGGCTGG
>DATJOV010000138.1:0-8779 GCA_035506735.1 Acidimicrobiales bacterium
TCGAGGAGGGATCGGGGTTGGCGGCGATGAGCAGCTCGGTCACGACATCCCGGGGTGGGGAGGTGGCGGCGGAACGCGCCCGTGGCCGGCTCAGCCGGCCCGGTCGGGCCCGGCCCGGGCCACCTGGAGGCGCAGCAGGACGCGGGCCTCGTCCCGCATGGACTGGCGGTAGTGGTCCCAGTCGGGATGCTCGCCTGCCACCTGCCGGTAGTAGGCCACCAGGCCGTCCATGGCCTCGGGCAGCGACACCACCTCCACCGGGCCCTCGACCTGGACCCAGCGGCCGAAGAACTCGTCGGTGAAGACCAGGAGCGTGCCGTGGGGGCGCCGGCGCAGGTTGCGGGTCTTCATGGCCGTCTCCCGGGTGGAGACGACGACGTGGACGCCCTCCACCCCGGCCGAGACCAGCGACAGCTGGGCCCCCCCGTCGTCGCGGGTGGTGGCCAGCACGGCCCGGTGGTTGGCCCGCACGAACTCCAGGGCGGTGTCGCGGTCCACGGGCTGCGACTGTAGCCCCGGGCCCCGGTCCCGGGGGGGTGGGCGCCGGTAAGCTCCGGGCATGTTGAGCACCATGCAGGACGGGCCCCTCCTGGTGAGCGGCATCCTCCGCCGGGGCCAGGCCGTCTACCCCGACAGCGTCGTGACCACGGTGCAGCCGGGCGGGGCGCGCCGCAGCACCTTCGCCCAGGTGGGGGAGCGGGCCGAGCGCCTGGCCAAGGCCCTGGCCCGGCTGGGGGTGGGCGGGGGCGACCGGGTGGGCACCTTCGCCTGGAACGACCAGGAGCACCTGGAGGCCTACCTGGCCGTGCCCTCCATGGGGGCGGTCCTGCACACCCTCAACATCCGGCTCTTCCCCGAGCAGCTGGCCTACGTGGTCAACCACGCCGAGGACAAGGTCGTCATCGTGGACGCCTCGGTGGCGCCGCTGTTGGCCCGGGTGCGCGCCGAGTGCCGCACCGTCGAGCACGTGATCGTGGTGGGGGAGGGCGACACGGCCGGGCTGGGCCCCACCCTCGACTACGAGGAGCTGGTGGGGGCGGAGTCACCGGGCATCGACTGGCCCGCCCTGGACGAGCGCGACGCGGCATCGATGTGCTACACGAGCGGCACCACCGGCAACCCCAAGGGGGTGGTCTACAGCCACCGCTCCACCTGGCTGCACGCCTTCGCCGGGATGAGCGCCAACTGCGTGGGGGCGAGCGAGCGGGACAAGGTGCTCGTGATCGTGCCCATGTTCCACGCCAACGCCTGGGGCATGCCCTACACCGCCTTCTTCGCCGGCAGCGACCTCCTCCTGCCCGAGCGCTTCCTCCAGGCCGAGCCCCTGGCGCGGATGATCGGCGAGGAGCGCCCCACGCTGTCGCTCGGCGTCCCCACCATCTGGAACGACCTGCTGCACTACGCCGCCGCCCACGAGGTCGACCTGTCCTCGCTGCGGCTCGTCACGGCGGGGGGGGCGGCCGTGCCGCGCGCCCTCATGGAGGCGTACCAGGAGCGCTTCGGGGTGACCATGGTCCAGGGCTGGGGCATGACCGAGACCAGCCCGGTGTGCGCCTTCGGGCTCCCCCCCAAGGGGGCCGCCCCGGAGCAGGAGATGGACTGGCGGGCCCGGACGGGGCGGGTCATCGCCGGGGTGGAGCTCCGGGTGGTGGACGAGGAGGGGGCGGTCCTGCCCGCCGACGGGGCCTCGGTGGGGGAGTTCGAGGTGCGCGGCCCCTGGGTGACGGGGGCCTACTACGGCGACCCCTCGCCCGAGCGCTTCCACGACGGCTGGCTGCGCACCGGCGACGTGGGCTGGCTCGACGACCACGGCTACATGCAGATCTCGGACCGCACCAAGGACGTCATCAAGTCCGGGGGGGAGTGGATCTCCTCGGTCGAGCTCGAGAACGCCGTGATGGCCCACCCCGCCGTGTACGAGGCCGCCGTCATCGGGGTGCCCGACGAGCGCTGGGACGAGCGTCCCCTGGTGGTGGTGGTGCCGGCCGAGGGCGCCACGGTGGAGCCGGCCGAGATCCTGGCCTTCCTGTCCGACCGGGTGGCCCGGTGGTGGCTGCCCGAGCGCTGGGCCGTGGCGGACGAGATCCCCAAGACCTCGGTGGGGAAGTTCGACAAGAAGGTCCTGCGGGCCCGGTCCTCGGAGGGTGTCCTCGACATCCGCGCCGTCGAGGTCCCCGCCCGCGACGGGTGAGCGGCGGCCCGGGGCTCTCCGGGGCCCGGCGGTGAGCGTCGAGGACGTGGCCCAGCGCCTGGCCGCCATCGCCGAGGAGCTCGGCGACCTGGCCTATGACCGCCTGCAGTCCGCCGCCGGTGCGGCGGGCCGGGGCGACGCCCCCGACCCCGTCCTGGCGGCCGAGGAGCGCCTGCTCACCCGGGCCCGGCGCTCGGTGGAGAAGGCGGCCGCCCTGCTGCGGGGGGCGGCGGCCGACGACGAGGGCTGAGCGCCGGGCCGGGCCCGCCCTCAGTCGACCAGGGCGTTGAGGGCGTCGATGAGCTGGCGCAGGCGGCCGTAGTGGATGCGGTCGAAGCGCAGGGCCACCCGGGGGAGCTCGAGGTGGTCGTGGCTGGAGCGCTCGGGGCCGAGGGGCTTGGTGTGGCGGATGCTCCCGCTCACCACGATGTCGGCGAACCGGTCCGTGAGGGCGTGGAGCTGGGCCCGGCCCGGGAGGGTGCGCAGGCGGATCACGAGGAGGTCGCCCACCCAGCGGCACGAGTGGTAGTTGCGGTAGAAGCCGAGCATCTCGGCCGCGGCGACCTCCACGTCGGAGGTGATGGTGTAGAGGGCGTGGTCCTCGGGCGACACGAGCCCCCGGGAGGCCACCTCGCCGTCGAGGAACTCCTGCCACCCCCGCCAGTAGGAGCCGCCCGGGACGTCGAGGAGGACGAGGGGGGCGGGCTGGGCCTTGCCCGTCTGGAGGAGGGTGAGGAGCTCGAAGGCCTCGTCGAGGGTGCCGAAGCCCCCGGGCAGCACGGCGTAGGCGTCGGACTCCTTGATGAGCATGAGCTTGCGGGTGAAGAAGTAGCGCATCTCGACCAGCTTGGGGTCCTGGGCGATGAACTCGTTGGCGCCCTGCTCGTGGGGGAGGCGGATGTTCACCCCGAGAGAGAGCTCCCGGCCCGCCCCCTCCATGGCGGCCGCCATGATCCCGGGCCCGGCCCCGGTCACCACCATCCACCCGTGCCCGGCCATGCGCTCGGCCAGCCGGCGGGCCTGGAGGTAGAGGGGGTCGTCGGGCAGGGTGCGGGCCGAGCCGAAGAAGGTGACCTTCTGCTCGTTGCGGTAGGGGCGGAAGACGCGGAAGGCCTCGGCCATCTCGGCCATGGCGGCCCGGGCCAGCTTGAGGTCGAGGGCGTCGGTGTGCTCGTCGGCCAGGTGCACCACGGTGCCCATGATCGAGCGGTACAGGTCCCGGCGCTCGGTCACCCCGGCCAGGTCGAGGAGGCGGTCGACGAGGTCGCGCTCGCCCGGGTCGAGGCGCTCCTCGGCCGTGGGCTCCTCCCCGGCGGCGTCGTCGGCGGCGAGCGGGGGTGTGGTCCGGCCGGCCCCCCCGGCCCCGGCCCGGTGCCCCGCTCGTGCTCCTGCCCCGTCGTCCATGCTCAGCAGGGGGCGGGCACCCGGCCGTACAGGGTGGTGCGCTGCTGCAGGGTGCGGCCCAGGGGCTCGACCAGGGCCCGGAACTCGTGCTCGCCCATGTGCTGGCCGTGGCTGGCCCCGGCGGCGCGGGAGATGTTCTCGTCCATGAGGGTGCCCCCCAGGTCGTTGACGCCGGCCCGCAGGGCCTGGATGGCGCCGCCCGCCCCCATCTTGACCCAGCTCGCCTGGATGTTGGGGACGAGCCCGCGGTAGGCGATGCGGCCCACGGCGTGCATGAGGAGGGTCTCGCGGAAGGTGGGGCCGCGCCGGGCCTTGCGCTGGAGGTAGATGGGGGCGGCCATGTGCACGAAGGGGAGGGGCACGAACTCGGTGAAGCCGCCCGTCTGGCGCTGGAGGTCCCGGGTGCGGACCATGTGCCGGGCCCACGAGCGGGGCTGCTCGACGGAGCCGAACATGATGGTGATGTTGGAGCGCAGCCCCACGGCGTGGGCGGTGCGGTGGGCCTCGAGCCACTCGTCGGTGGTGATCTTGTCCGGGCACAGGACGGCCCGCACCTCGTCGTCGAGGATCTCGGCCGCCGTGCCCGGCAGGGTGGCCAGCCCGGCGTCCTTGAGGCGGACCAGGTAGTCGGCCAGGGGCTCGCCCAGGCGCCGCGCCCCCTCGGTCACCTCCAGGGCGGTGAAGCCGTGGATGTGGATGCGCTCGGACCCGGCCCGGACGGCCCGGATGACGTCGAGGTAGTAGTCGCCGTCGAAGCGGGGGTGGATGCCGCCCTGGAGGCACACCTCGGTGGCCCCCGCCGCCTCGGCCTCGACCACCCGGGCCGTGATGTCGTCCAGCTCGAGGAGGTAGGGGGCGCCGCGCAGGTTGAGCGAGAGCGGGCCCTTGGAGAAGGCGCAGAACCGGCACTTGAAGGTGCAGACGTTGGTGTAGTTGATGTTGCGGTTGGCCACGAAGGTGACGACGTCGCCCACCTCCTCGGCCCGCAGCCGGTCGGCCAGGGCGGCCACGGCCCGGACCTCGGGACCCCGGGCCGAGAACAGGGTGACGATCTCGTCCTCGCCCACCTCCTGGCCCAGCGCCACCCCGGCCAGGACCTCGGCCACGGCGCCGCCCCCGCCGGCGCGCGGCGGCGGCCCGTCCGACCCGGGGACCAGCGTGGGAGGGGCGGTGGCGCTGCCCGAGCACCACGGGTCCTCCCGGCCGAGCCCCTCGGCGTCGGACCGGTCGAGGACGCCGAAGCGCATGGCCGGGTCCAGCCAGCGCCCGGGGTCGAGGGCGAACTCGGGGTAGAGGGTGAGGCGGGGGGCCAGGGTGAGCCCGGCCGCCTCGGTGGCCTCCCGCAGCACGTCCAGGGCGGGCCAGGCCCGCTCGGGGTTGACGTGGTCGGCGGTGACGGGCGACACGCCGCCCCAGTCGTCGAGGCCGCTGTCGAGGAGGGGTCGCAGGTCGTCGGAGAGGTTGGGGGGCGCCTGGAGATGGACCTCGGCCGGGAGCAGCACCCGGGCGGCGGCGATGGTCCACCACAGCTCCTCGGGCGGGCACGGGGGGTGGGCGTGCATGGCCGTCCCCGGCTTGGGCAGGAAGTTCTGGACGATGACCTCCTGCACGTGACCGTGGCGACGGTGGGACTCGGCGATGGCCTCGAGGGCCCGCAGGCGCTCGGGGCGCGACTCGCCGATGCCCACCAGGACCCCGGTGGTGAAGGGCACGGCCAGCTCGCCCGCCGCCTCCAGGGTGGCCAGGCGGCGCTCGGGGGTCTTGTCGGGCGCCCCCCGGTGGCAGGCCAGGCCGGGGTCGAGGGACTCGAGCATCATCCCCTGGCTGGCCGCCACGGTGCGCAGGAGGGCCAGGTCCCCGGGGCCGAGGGCGCCGGCGTTGGCGTGGGGGAGGAGGCCGGTCTCGTCGCGCACCAGGGCGGCCGCCGCCGCCAGGTACTGCACGGTGGAGCCGTAGCCGTGGTCCTCGAGCCAGGCCCGGGCCACGGGGTAGCGGTCCTCGGGCGCCTCCCCCAGGGTGAACAGGGCCTCGTGGCAGCCGGCCTCGTTCCCGGCCCGGGCCAGGGCCAGCACCTCGTCGAGATCGAGGTAGGGGGCGCGCAGTCGTGCCGGGGGCTTGGCGAAGGTGCAGTAGCCGCACCGGTCCCGGCACAGCATGGTGAGGGGGATGAAGACCTTGGGGGAGAAGGTCACCCGCGTGCCGTGCGCCGCTCGGCGCCGGGCCCGGGCCTCGGCCTGCAGGTCGACGAGATCGGCCTGGAGCAGGTCGTCGCGGGCCACGACCCGCACCTTAGCGGTCGGGGTCGCCGGCCCGGCCCGGGGACGCCGCCTCGCTCGGGGGACGTGCCAGTGGGCTCAGGGGGCGTGCCACTGGCGCAGTTCCCGGGCCAGGAGGAGGTCGGCCTCCTTGGGGCCCCAGGTCCCCGCCGGGTACTGGGTGAGGGGCACGCCGTCCTCGCCCCAGGCCTCCAGGAAGGGGTCGACGATCTGCCACGAGCGGTCCACCTCGTCGGTGCGGATGAAGAGGGTGGCGTCCCCCACCATGACGTCGTGCAGGAGCCGCTCGTAGCCGCCGGCGGTGGTGCCGGGGAAGGCGTCGGCGTAGCTGAAGTTCATGGCCACCGAGCGCAGGCGGAACTCCTCGCCCGGCACCTTGGCCCCGAAGGTGAGGCACACGCCCTCGTCGGGCTGGATGCGCAGCACCAGCATGTTGGGGAGCAGGTCCCGGGTGAGGCGCCCCCCGAAGGCCAGGTGGGGCACGCGGTGGAACTGCATGAGGACCTCGGTGGCCCGCCGGGGCAGGCGCTTGCCGGTCCGGATGTAGACCGGGACCCCGGCCCAGCGCCAGTTGTCCACGGCCAGGCGCATGGCCACGTAGGTCTCGGTGCGGCTGTGGGGGTCGACGCCCTCCTCCTGGCGGTAGGCGGGGACCTCCTCGCCGTCGATGATCCCGGCCGTGTACTGGCCCCGCACCGAGTTGATCACGGCCTCGTTGGTGTCGGGGACCACCACGGCCCGCAGGAGCTTGACCTTCTCGTCGCGGATGCCGAGGGCGTCGACGGTGGCCGGGGGCTCCATGAGGGTGAGGGCCAGGACCTGCATGACGTGGTTCTGGACGATGTCGCGCAGGGCCCCGGCCGTCTCGTAGAAGCCGCCCCGGTGCTCCACCCCGAGCTCCTCGGCCACCGTGATCTGGATGTGGTCCACGTAACGGCGGTTCCAGATGGGCTCGAAGACGGCGTTGCCGAAGCGAAGTGCCAGGACGTTCTGGACGGTCTCCTTGCCCAGGTAGTGGTCGATGCGGAAGATCTGGTCCTCGTCGAAGGCCCGGTGCAGGGTGTCGTCGAGCTCCTCGGCGCTGGTGAGGTCGCGCCCGAAGGGCTTCTCCACCACCAGGCGGGCGAAGCTCCCGGCCGGGCCGGGCTTGTTGCAGCCGTGGTCGGCCAGGGCCTCGGCCACGGCCCCGAACATGGAGGGGATGGTGGCGAGGTAGAAGACGCGGTTGCCCCCCGTCCCGATGGTGCGGTCGGCGTCGTCGAGGATCTGGCTCAGCTGGGCGAAGGTCTCGTGGTCGGTGTACTCGCCCGCCACGTAGCGGAACCTCGTCACGAGGTCGTGCCATTCCGGGCCGGCGTAGGGGACGGCGTCCAGGGCGGCCTGGCGGAACTGCTGGTCGCTCCACTGGGTGCGGGCCACCCCCACCACGGTGAACTGGCGCGGCAGGGCCTTGTGCTCGGCCAGGGCGGCGATGGCGGGGAGCAGCTTGCGCGAGGCCAGGTCGCCCGAGGCCCCGAAGACCACCAGGGCCAGGGGCGGGGGCGGCTCCACGACGTCGAGCTCGTGCACCGCCTCGGGGGTCTCCCCCGTGTCGATGTCGACGGCCTCGATCACCGTGTTCTCGACGGTCACCATGTCCTCACCTCGGTCGTCTCGTCGCCCCGCCCGCGCCTCAGTGCTCGCCTGTCAGGGCGTTGGCCTTGTCGGTCAGGCCCTGGATGAGCTCGTCGAAGGACTTGGCGAAGCTGGCCACGCCCTCGTCCTCGAGGGTCCGGGCCACGTCGGCCATGTCCACCCCCCGGTCGGCCACGGCGGCCAGGGCCGCCTTGGCCTCCTCGGGGTCGCGGTCCACGGTGCGGGCCGGCGTGCCGTGGTCGAGGAAGGCGGCCAGGGTCTCGTCGGGCATGGTGTTGACGGTGTCGGGCCCGATGAGGGTGTCGACGTAGGCCAGGTCGGGATAGGCGGGGTTCTTGGTCGAGGTCGAGGCCCACAGGGGCCGCTGGACCTTGGCCCCCTTGGCCACCAGGGCCTCCCACCGGGGCCCCTGGAAGCGCTCGGTGAACAGCGCGTAGGCCTCCCGGGCCTGGGCCACGGCGGCGGTGCCCCGCACCGACAGGATGTCGTTGGACCGGTCCCCCCCGGCCTGGGAGGCCAGGGTCTCGAGGCGCCGGTCCACCTCGGTGTCGACCCGGCTCACGAAGAACGAGGCCACGCTGCGCACGGCCGACAGGTCGGTGGCGCCGGCGGCGAGATGGTCCTCCAGGCCGCCGATGTAGGCCTCGATGATCTCGTCGTAGCGCTCGATGCTGAAGAGGAGGGTCACGTTGATGCAGCGGCCCTCGCCGATCATGGTGCGCACGGCCGGCACACCCTCGGTCGTGGCGGGGATCTTCACGTGCAGGTTGGGTTGGGCGATGAGCTCGTGGAAATGGCGGGCGGCGGCCACGGTGCCGGCCGTGTCGTGGGCCAGGGCCGGGGCGACCTCGAGCGAGACGAAGCCGTCGATGCCGTCCGATGCGTCGTAGACGGGGCGGAGGACGGCCAGGGCGCCGCGGATGTCGGTCACCACGAGGTCCCAGTAGGCGGACTTCACGTCCCGGTCGGCCAGGAGCTGGCGGAACTGCTCGTCGTAGTCGGCGCTGCCCTCGATGGCCTTGGCGAAGATGGTGGGATTCGAGGTCACCCCCCGGACGCCCTCGTCCACCAGCTTCTGGAGGGTGCCGTTGTGCAGGTAGTCGCGCCGGAGGTTGTCGAGCCAGGGGCTCTGGCCCTGCAGCTCGTACAGGTCGTGCAGCCTGGTCATGGTGCTCCTTCCTTCGGGCCGGCCGGCGGGCGGCCGGGCCCCGGGGGGACGGGGGTCGGTGTCAGGAGGCGGTGGCGGCCCCGGCCGTGGCCACGAGCGCCCGGG
>DATJOV010000139.1:0-3005 GCA_035506735.1 Acidimicrobiales bacterium
AACCACTGGCCCACCGGGTCGGCGAAGGCGCCCACCGTCCACGCCGTGCGCAGGCTGCCGTCGAGGGCCTGGTCGGGGCGCGACTCGGGCGTGTAGGTGATGGGGTTGCCGTAGCCGCTGGCCTGCACGCCCTGCACGCCGGCCAGCAGGGCCACGGTCTCGGTGTCGGTGCCGTCCGAGGCGGGGAAGAGGGGCAGGGTGGCGTCGCTCGGGTCGGCCACCAGGGGCTCCTCGCCCGGCGCCTCGGTGTAGCCGTAGTTCTCCCGCACCGTGCCGAACTGCTCGGCCTGGAGGCGGTTGCTGTCGGTCACCACCAGCGCCGCCCCCGCCGCCAGCTGGCGCCGCAGGGCGGCGGGGTCCGAGGCCAGGCTGGGCGAGTAGAGGATGGTGCTCTGGCCGTCGAGCAGGCCCGTGGCCGCCGCCGCCACCAGCCCCTGGCCGCTCCCGTCGACGAGCATGGGCGTGCCCGCCCCCTCGGTGCGCAGGATGGGCCGGGCCCCCGACACGGCGAAGACGGCCAGGGGCGGGGGGGCGGCGGCGTCGTGGGGGAGGCCGAGCGCGGTCTCGTCCACCAGGGGATAGCGCTCGGGCTCGGCCTGGGTCACCCGTGGATCGCCGAAGCCGACGGGCGGGGACAGCCCGCCCGGGACGGGGTCGAGGAGGTCCCACAGCGCTTGGGGGCGGGGGGTGGCGTAGCGCTCGTACTGGAGGTCGGAGTCCACCACCAGGTCGCCCGCGCTCATGAGGCGCAGCACGGGGGCCAGGGCCGAGGGGTCCACGGTCAGGGTCTGGACCTCCTCGTCCAGGGCCATGAGGAGGTCGGCCGAGCCGGGCGAGCCGTACGGGACGAGACCCCGGTCGACCTCGGGCCGGGTCATGAGGGCGGGCAGCACGGGCTGGAGGGTCGAGCCCCAGCGGTAGCTGGCGAAGTCGATGCCGGGCTCGGTGAGCACCCGGGTGTCGCCCGCCCCGGCCTGGTCGTCGAGGTAGGTGGCGGCCTGCTGGAAATAGGAGGGGACGGCCTCGGGGTGCTCCAGGTTGGCGGCCACGAACTGCCCCGTCCACAGGGAGGGGAGGTCGGCCCCCACCAGGGCGGCGCACGCCGCCGCCGCCACCACCCCGGCCGCCCGCCACCGCGCCCCCACGGCGGCCACGGCGGCGCCGAGGAGCACGGCCAGACCCAGCACCACCAGGGGGGTGGCGCGGTTGGTGCTGCGCAGGGCCAGGCCCACGGTGGAGTCGCTCATCCCGGTCTTGACCAGTCGGCCCAGGGGGGTGGGGTCGGCCAGGGGGTGGGCCCCCACGGCCAGGACCGTCCCCACCAGCACCAGGCCCACGAAGAAGGTGCGCTGGCGCCAGCGCGTCACCACCGCCCCCACCACGGCGAGGGCGGGCACGGCGAAGCTCACCGCCAGCAGCCACAGCGAGGTCATGTAGGGGCCGGCCATGGGCAGGTAGAGCCCGAGGTTGTCGACGCCGTAGGTGTACCAGTAGCCCAGTCCCCGCAGGGTCTCGGAGGCCGAGCTGGTGAGGGCCACGGTGGGGACCGACTCGGTGTAGCGCAGGATGTCCATCCCGTAGGCGCTCTCCACGGCCAGGCCCTCGGCCCACCACAGCGAGACGGCCACGCTCAGGGCCAGCACCTTGGCCGTGACCGTCAGGGCCCGGCGCCACGACACCCGGCGCGCCGCCAGCTCCCACACCACCCACAGGGCCGGGCCCACCCCCACCAGGAGGAGACCGGTGGCGTTGGTGCTGCCGACGAGGGCCACCACCAGCGCGAAGAGCGCGGCGTGGCGCCAGCCCCCCCGGCGCAGGGCCCGGGCCACGAGCCCGACCATCCAGGGCAGGCCCACCCAGGGCAGGAGGAGGACCGACTGCCGGGCCTCGTTCTGCATGACGTAGGGCGAGAGCATGTAGGCCAGGGCCGCCACCACCGCCCCCAGGCCGCCCCACCCCGCCAGGTCCAGGGGGCCGGTGCCCCGAGAGGGGGCCAGGGTGCGCAGCAGGAACAGCACCCCCGCCCCGGCCAGGAAGAGGAGGCTCCCCGTCCACAGCCGCTGCGCCACCCAGGTGGGCACGCCCAGGGCGTGGGTGAGGGCGTAGTAGGGGCCCATGGGCAGGAGGTAGCCGATGTACTGGTGGGTGACCGTCCCCATGGACTGGTCGGGGTCCCACATGGAGGCCACCTGGGACAGAAAGCGCGACGGGTCGAGATAGAGGTCGAGCTCGGTGTCGGCCCCCACCACACCGGGGGCGGTGCACAGCAGGGGGACGTAGGCCACCGCCGCCAGCCCCAGGTGGGCCCCCCACGTGCCGAGGGCGCGCCGCCGGGGACGGGGCACGTGGGGCGCGGGGGGCTCGTGGTCTCGGGTCACTGACGGGCGGGGGGGCGGCGTCCCGGGGGCGGGGGCGGGGCGTGGTCGTGGGGGAGCCTACGGGGTCGGCCCCGTGGCGCCGTCGCGCTCGGGCGTGCGGTGCGACGTGTAGAAACGCAGGCGGGAGGGCCCACCACGCCATGAGCACCAGCCTCCGCACCGATCTGTACGAGCTGACCATGGCCACGAGCTACCTGCGTCGCGGCATGGACCAGCCCGCCACCTTCAGCCTCTCGGTCCGGGCCCTGCCCCCCGAGCGCGGCTTCCTGGTGGCCAACGGGGTGGAGGGGTGCCTGGCCTGGCTGGAGGAGCTGGCCTTCGGCCCCGAGGACCTGGCCTACCTGGCCTCGGCCGGCTTCGCACCCGGCGACCTGGCCCTCCTGGAGGGACTGCGCTTCACCGGCGACGTCTGGGCCGTGCCCGAGGGGACCATCGTCGTCGCCGACGAGCCCCTCCTCGAGGTCACCGCCCCGCTGCCCGAGGCCCAGCTGGTGGAGACCTTCCTCCTCAACCAGGTCACCTACCAGACGGCGCTGGCCTCGAAGGCCGCCCGCTGCGTCCTGGCCGCCGCCGGGCGCATCGACCTCGTCGAGTTCGGGCTGCGCCGGACCTTCGGCGTCGAGGCGG
>DATJOV010000140.1:0-4073 GCA_035506735.1 Acidimicrobiales bacterium
CCCGAGCCGGGCGAGGGACGGGCCGGCGCCGCCCCGGCACGGAGGTCGGGCCGTGGCCAGTGACTACTACGCCCTCCTGGGGGTCTCGCCCCAGGCCGGCGAGGACGAGATCAAGCGCGCCTACCGCCGCATGGCCCGCGAGCTGCACCCCGACAGCACCGGTGGGGACGCCGAGGCCGAGGCCCGCTTCAAGGAGGTGACCCGGGCCTACGAGGTCCTGCGCGACCCCGAGCGCCGGGCCCGCTACGACCGCTTCGGCCCCGAGGGGGTGGACGGCCCCGGGGGCGTCCCGGGCGACGTCTTCGGGAGCGGCCTGGGTGACCTCTTCGACGCCTTCTTCGGGGGGGCGGCGGCCGGAGGCCGGCGCCGGGGCGGCCCCGGCCGGGGCGACGACGCCGAGCTCGTCCTGGAGCTGAGCTTCGGCGAGGCCGTCTTCGGGGCCACCCGCCAGATCGAGCTGGACACCCTGGTGTCGTGCGAGGCGTGCGGGGCCAGCGGGGCCCGGCCCGGCACCACCCCCGTCAGCTGCCCCGAGTGCCAGGGCACGGGCGAGCTGCGCCGGGTGCGCCAGTCCATCCTGGGCCAGGTGGTGACGGCCGTCCCCTGCCGGCGCTGCGGGGGCGCGGGAGAGGTGGTCTCGAGCCCGTGCCCGGAGTGCCGGGGGGCGGGGCGCCGGTCCGAGCACCGCAGCTTCAGCGTCGACATCCCCGCCGGGGTGGACCACGCCTCGACCCTGCGGCTCTCGGGGCGGGGCCCGGCCGGCCCCCGGGGCGGCCCCCCCGGGGACCTCTACGTCCACCTGTCGGTCCGACCCGACGACCGCTTCGTGCGCGACGGCGACGACCTCCACGCCGAGCTCCACGTCTCGATGGCCCAGGCCGCCCTGGGGGTGTCGGCCGCCTTCGAGACCCTCGACGGGGCCGAGACCATCGCCGTGGCGCCCGGCACCCAGACCGGCCACGTGGTGCGCCTGCGGGGCCGGGGGGTGCCCCACGTGCGGGGGCGGGGCCGTGGTGACCTCCTGGTGACGGTGGCGGTCGACACCCCCACCGCCCTGACCAAGGCCCAGGAGGAGCTCCTGCGCAAGCTGGCCGCCGAGCGGGGCGAGGACGTCGCCCCGGCCGACGAGGGCCTGCTGTCGCGCCTGCGCTCCGCCTTCGGCTGACGGCGGGCCGTGGACCTCCCCGGGCCGGCCGGGCCGGGGGTGGCGGCCCAGGTCTTCGTGGCCGACCTGGAGGAGCTCGACCTCGACCCCGCCGACGCCCACCACCTCGGGCACGTCCTGCGCCTGCGCCCGGGCGAGACGGTGGTGGCCGCCGACGGTCTGGGCGGCTGGCGTCTCTGCCGGGTCGTGGCCGCCACGGAGCGTGGTGGGTTGGGTCCGACGCGCATCGAGGCGGTCGGCGCGCTGCAGCACGTGCCCGCCCCCGCGCCCCAAGTGACCGTGGCCTTCGTGCCCGTCAAGGGGAGCCGGCCCGAGTGGGCGGTGCAGAAGCTGACCGAGGCCGGCGTGGACCGCATCGTGGTCCTGGGCTCGGCCCGCGCCGTGGTGCGGTGGGAGGGGCGCCGCCTCGAGGCCGCCCTGGAGCGCCTGGGGCGGGTGGCCCGCGAAGCGGCGGCGCAGTGCCGGCGGCCCCGGCTCCCCCGCCTCGAGGCCGCCCACGACCTCGGGGATCTGGCCCGTGCCCTGGCTCCCGTCCCCCTGGCCCTGGCCCACCCGGGTGGAGGCGGGCCGAGCCTGGCGACGCCGGCGCTGGCGGTGGGACCCGAGGGCGGGTGGGACCCGGCCGAGGTGGCGGCGGGCTACCGGACCGTGACCCTCGGCCCCCACGTGCTGCGGGCCGAGACGGCAGCGGTGGCGGCTGGCCTGCTCCTTTGTTCCCTGCGCGCCGGCGTGGTAGCCGCGTCGCCGGGTCGGGGTCCCGAGCCGCCGGGAGTGGGGGAGGACGGAGGGTTCTTGCAATCACCACGCTGAGTGAGCGAGACTGACGGTGATTATCCGCGCAGTGCCAGCAGGGCGGACAGTCGGCACAGCAGCATGCTCTCGCGAAGTTCGCAGGGGGCCGTCGGGAAGCACGGGACGAGCGCAGCGAGGATCTGGATGGTCATGGTGAATACGGTCTTGCCCGAAGAGGATGAGCAGGAGGAATCGGCGCGGGCGGCCTACGCCCGCGCCGTGGGTTCGCGCCTGCGCGCTGTGCGCAAGCAGATGCGCCTGTCACTGCAGGCGGTCGAGGCCATGTCCGACCAGGAATTCAAGGCCTCGGTCCTCGGCGCCTACGAGCGCGGCGAGCGGGCCATCTCGGTCCCCCGCCTGCAGCGGCTGGCCAAGCTCTACGACGTCCCCGTGGACCAGCTCCTGCCCCAGGACGACGACGCCACGCGCTGGGGCCCCAACGGCGACCCCGACGGTCAGGTGGAGAGCCCGGGCCGGGCCCGCCGCCAGCTGCGCCCCTGGGACGGCCACGACAAGGTCACCATCGACCTGACCAAGCTCAACTCCGTGAGCGGCCCCGAGCGCGACCTCCTGCGCCGCTTCCTGTCGATGATCCAGGTCCAGCGCCAGGACTTCAACGGCCGGATGATCACCATCCGGGCCGAGGACCTGCGGGCCATCGCCTGTCTCTTCGGGGTCACCCCCGACGCCATGAGCCGTCGCCTCGACGAGCTCGGGCTGCGCGTCGTCACCTGATCGACCCGCCCCGCCCCGCTCCGTCCCCGCCCGCCGCGCACCGTGCCGGCCGGGCCCGGCCCCGTGCCGGCGCCCCGGCCCGGGGTGCTGCCCCCCGCCCGGCCGCTTCTGCTCCTGTCCCCGTTCCGGGCTGGCCTGAGCGCGAACAGCACCGGGATAGCATGAGATGCACAGCCCGACGCTGGGCCCCACGGGAGCAGGGCGTGCACGGAGACGCGGTGAGCGAACAGATCCGCTGGATGAGCACCAAGGAGGCGGCCGAGCACCTCGGAGTCACCCTCCGCAGCCTCTACCGCTTCATCGACGAGGGGTCGTTGCCCGCCTTCAAGTTCGGGCGGGTCATCCGGCTCAAGGCCGACGACGTCGACGCCTTCATCGAGGCCTGCCGCATCGCCCCGGGCAGCCTCGAGCACCTCTACCCCGAGATGAAGGGCGCCGGGGCCGCCCGTGGCGGGGGCGAGGCCCGGACGTGAGCGGGGCCGGGGACGTGAGCGGGGCCGGGGACGTGAGCGGGGATTGTCTCTTCTGCCGCATCGTGGCGGGTGACCTGCCCGCCAGCGTGGTGCACGGCACGGAGCACTCCCTGGCCTTCCGCGACCTGCACCCCCAGGCGCCCGTGCACGTCCTGGTGGTGCCGCGCCGCCACATCGACGACGCCGCCGCCCTCGGTCCGGGCGACGGCGAGGCCCTGGAGGACCTCTTCGCCACGGCCCGCCGGGTGGCCGAGCTCGAGGGCATCGCCGAGCGCGGCTACCGCCTGCTGTTCAACGTGGGCGCGGACGCCGCCAACTCGGTGCCGCACCTCCACCTCCACGTGGTGGGGGGCCGGCGCCTGTCCTGGCCCCCGGGGTGAGCCCCGCCGCGGTGGGTGTCGGGGCGAGCCGTCGGTCCGGGACCGGCTGGTAGCCTCGGCACCGAACGCCAGTGTCGCCCACCCAGGTCAAGATCCTCGTTCCCGGCAACCACCTCATGGTGGGCCTCCTCGGCCAGCGGGACGAGCTCCTGCGGCTCATCGAGGACGCCTTCGACGGCGTGCGCATCGTGGTGCGGGGCAACGAGGTCTCCATCGACGGCGAGGACGCCGAGCGGGTGGGCCGGCTCTTCGACGAGCTCGTCACGCTCCTCGAGCAGGGCCAGCGCCTCGACGCCGCCGACGTGGAGCGCACCATCGCCATGGTCAAGGACGACGTGAGCCCGGCCGAGGTGCTCACCACCGAGGTGCTGCGCTCGGCCCGGGGCCACAGCGTGCACCCCAAGACGCCGGGGCAGAAGCGCTACACCGACGCCATCGCCGCCAACATCGTCACCTTCGGCATCGGCCCGGCCGGCACCGGGAAGTCCTACCTGGCCGTGGCCCTGGCCGTGCAGGCCCTGCAGGCCC
>DATJOV010000141.1:0-2234 GCA_035506735.1 Acidimicrobiales bacterium
CGGTGGCCCCGCTCACGGCCGTGCCCCGGCGTCGCCGGCCTCGGCCACGGCGGCGCGGTAGCCGGCCTCGTCGGCGTCGAGGAAGTGGCGCTCGAAGTCGGCCCAGCTCTCGGCCTCGGCCGCGGCGGTCACGTAGCGGCGCTGGAAGGCCTCGTCGCGCCCGTAGTCGGGGGGGCACGAGGTGAAGTGGGCGCCCCCCGGGACCTCGGCCACCCCGTCGGTCATGAGGCGGTTGACCGTGACGGTCTGGACCGGCCCCTCGTCGAGGAGGCCGCCCGGGGCGACCACCTTCTCGGCCGTGACGAAGCGGCGGGCGGCGGCGCCCAGGAAGAGCTCGTCGAAGAAGGGGTCGGGCCCGAGGACCTGGCCGTTCCCGTTGGTGTCGGCCCGGTTGAGATGCACGAAGGCCACGTCGAGCTCGAGCGCCGGCACCGCCACCAGCTCCTCGTCGCCGTAGGGGGAGCGCACCGTGGCCAGCCCGGGATTGAGGCGCAGGACGTCGGACCCGAGGCCGGCCCGGGTGGGGAGGAACGGGACCCGCTGGGAGGCGGCCAGCAGCCCCAGGTAGAACATGCCCTCGTCCAGCTCCATGGCGTCGATGGCACCGGTCTGGCGAGCCCGGCGGAAGTGGGGGTCGAGGGCCACCGAGTCCAGGGTGACGAAGGCGTAGACGGCCTTGCGCACGCGGCCGGCGGCGCACAGGAGCCCCACGTCGGGGCCGCCGTAGGAGACCACGGTGAGGTCGCGGGCCCCGGAGCGCAGCAGGGCCCGGACCACGGCCATGGGCTTGCGGCGCGAGCCCCAGCCGCCGATCCCCACGGTCATGCCGTCGGCCACCTCGGCCGCCATGTCCTCGACGGTGGTGCGCTTGTCGCTCATCGCGAGGTGTCGGCGTCGCGCTTGTCCACGAAGGCCTGGCGCTGCTCGTCGGCGACCCCGCGCACGTGCAGCTCGTAGGTGAATCCCTGCTCGAAGCGGTAGCTGCGCTTCACGTCGACGGGGTCGATCCCGTTGAGCGACTCCTTGGCGCGGCGGATGATGGTCGGGCTCTTGGCGGCGATGACGGCGGCCACCTCGTAGGCAGCGTCGACCAGCTCGGCCCGGGGCACGACGCGGGCCACGGACCCGTAGTGGTGGAGCTCGGCCGCCGTGGCGGGCTGCGCCGTGTACACCATGGCCCGCATGCGGTGCTGGGGCACCAGCCGGGCCAGGTGGGTGGCCGCCCCCAGGGCGCCCCGGTCGACCTCGGGCAGGCCGAAGGTGGCGTCGTCGGAGGCCACCACGATGTCGGCGTTGCCGGCGAGGCCCACCCCGCCCCCGAGGCAGAAGCCGTGCACGGCGGCAACCACCGGCACCTCGCAGTCGTACACGGCGGCGAAGGCGGCGGCGCAGCCCCGGTTCACCCCCACCAGGGCCTCGTCCCCCTTGGCCTGGATCTCCTTGATGTCCACCCCGGCGCAGAACCCCCGGCCCTCGGCCCGCAGGACCACGGCCCGGACCTCGGGATCCCGGCCGGCGGCGAGGACGGCATCGGCCAGGGCGAACCACCCGGCCACGTCCAGGGCGTTCACGGGCGGGGCGTCGATGACCACCTCGGCCGTTCCCGGGGAGCGCTGGTGGGTCTCGATGGCCATGGCGTGACGGGTCTCCTGGTCTGGACGCCGGGCACCGGTCGGTGGCACCGGGGGCGGGCCCTGCGGGTCCGGCGCCGCCGGTGGTGGCGCCGTCGGCGCCGACCGGGGCCCCGACCGGCGCCGGGCCGGCACTCGCCGCAGGAGCAGGGTAGGCGCTGGTCGGGGGCGGGGGCGAACCCCGTCGGCGCCGCCGTGGGCGCCTCTCGCCGGGCCCTGGGTACGTTGGCTCCTCGACGACGACGGGGATCGGGGAGACGGCATGGTGGACGGGGCGACGGGCAGGGCAGGGCCGGCGGGGGGCTCCGGCACCCGGGACCACGGCGTCGGAGCCACCGCCACGTGGGACTTCACCGGGCGGGCGGTGATCGTCACGGGCGGGAGCCGGGGCATCGGCCGGGGCATCGCCGAGGCCTTCCTGGCGGCCGGGGCCGGGGTGGCGGTGTGCGGGCGCAGCGAGCCCGCCCCCGAGGAGCTCCCCACCGCCGGGGGCCGCCGCGCCCTCTTCGTGGCGGCCGACGTGCGCGACGCGGACCAGGCCGCCGCCATGGTGGTGGAGGCCCGGGACCGCCTGGGCGGCCTCGACGTCCTCGTGAACAACGC
>DATJOV010000142.1:0-3874 GCA_035506735.1 Acidimicrobiales bacterium
CGGTGGGGCCGGTCACGATGACGAGGCCCATGGGCAGCTCCACCAGGTTCTCCACCGACGGCGGGATGCCGAGCTGGGCGAAGCCCGGGATCTCGAAGGGGATGATCCGCAGCGACAGGGCGCAGGTGTCGCGCTGGTGGAAGGCGTTGCACCGCAGCCGGGCCCGCTCCCGCCAGCTGAAGGCGAAGTCGAGCTCGCGCTCGGCCTCGTAGCGGGCCACGAGGTCCTGGCCCACGATCTTCTTCACCACGTTCTCGACCGAGATGGGGGTGAAGAACCCCTCGCCGCTCACGGGCCGCATGTCCCCGTCCACCCGGATCAGGGGCGGGGCACCGGCGGTGAGGAGGAGGTCCGTGCCGCGCGACTCCCACAGCTCCTCGAGCCAGGGGTCGATGTCGGAGGTGTCGCGAATGGCGGGCATGCGGTCGCCTCGCTGGTGGGTCAGGGACGGGTGCTGCGGAGGGCGCGGCTGCTGCGGGTGCTACCGGACATGATGGACCTGCTCGCCGTGCTGCGGGGCGCCGGACGGAGCCGGCCCGGAGGGGGCGCCCGCCACCTTCTCACAGGCCGTCACGACGTCTCCACCCTGCTCCACCGCCAGGGCGGCCCAGGGGCCGAAGGGCCGGGCCGAGGCCACCCCCGCCACCACCAGGGGCGTGCCCCGGTGCAGGGCGCACACCACCCCCATCTCGGCCTGGGTGGGCTCGCTCGTGGCCCGGGCCCGCACCGTCACCACCACGTCGAACCCGACGTCGAGGGGGCAGGTCCGGCCCTCCACCAGGGCGTTGCAGGGGAAGGCGGGCTCGCCCGGCTCGTGGCAGCGCAGGACCCCGCACCCCCCTGCCTCGAGTTCGGTGGCGGACTGCTCGATGGCCCAGTCGTCGGTGCCCACCACCAGGACCGTGGGCGGCCCGGTGCGGGGGCGCGCCGACGCCGCTGCGCCGACCCCGGCGTCGGGGTCGGGACCCGTGGTGGAATGCGGCGTGCCCGGCACAGCTGGAGTCTGCACCCCTCAGACCACCGACCGGCCTACAGGGCATCAACCCCCTCCCAACTTGCGCCCCGACCTGGGCCGGGACCCCTCCGGAGGGGGCGCCGGGGGCCCCTCGGCCGCCCACCGGGGCACCCCGCGACTAGGGTGCGAAAGGTGTCCGCGGCCCTTCCGGATGGCGGTTCATCCCACTACGCTTAGTGGTGGGGCCAGTGGGCCCAGTGGTCGCCTTCGCAGCCGTGGGCGGCCCTGGGACCGGTTCCACCCCATGGGACGAACTGGATGGTGGCCAACATGGCAATGGCGGAATCATCGCTGCGGGCGGCACCGCTGATGCGAACCAGTGGGCGTCTGCTCATTGTGGACGACGATCCCGAGGTCCGGGGCATGCTGTCGCGCCTCCTCGAGGTCGAGGGCTACAAGGTGAGCGAGGCCACGACCGGGGCCGAGGCCCTGGCCACCCTGGGCTCCACCCAGCCCGACCTGGTCATCCTCGACGTCATGCTGGCCCAGGAGAACGGCTTCGACGTCCTGGCCGCCGTGCGGCGCACGAGCGACATCCCCGTGATCCTGGTCACCGCCAAGGACCAGGAGACCGACCGGGTCCTGGGCCTCAAGCTGGGGGCCGACGACTACGTGGTCAAGCCCTTCTCCCCGGCCGAGCTGGCCGCCCGGGTGGGCACCGTGCTGCGCCGCTCCACCCTCCGGGCCGCCCCGGCCGCCTCCGGGCTCATGGAGTTCGGGACCCTGGCCATCGACACCCTGGCCCGCGAGGTCCGGGTGGACGGGGCCCTGGTGGAGACCACGGCCAAGGAGTTCGCCCTGCTGGCCTTCCTGGCCGGGTCGCCCCGGCAGGTCTTCACCCGGGAGCAGCTCCTGGCCCAGGTGTGGGACTCCTCCTCGGAGTGGCAGGACGCCGGCACCGTGACCGAGCACATCCGCCGCATCCGGCGCAAGATCGAGGCCGACCCCGACACGCCCCGCTGGGTGCGCACCGTCCGGGGCGTGGGCTACCGCTTCGAGCCCTGACCTCCCCGCTCACGCCCCGGCGGCGCGTGAGCGCAGGTGCTCGGGGAGCCGCCCGGCCCGGTGCTGGGCCGCGGCCCGGTCCAGGGCCTGGCGCACCCGGCGCGACAGCTGCCCGGGGGTGAAGGGCTTGCGCAGGAGATCGGCCTCGGGGTCGAGGGGGTGGCGCTCCATGGCCCCCTCGTCGAGGTGGCCGGACATGAACAGCACCGCCATCCAGGGCCAGCGGGCCGTGAGCTCGTGGGCCAGCTCCACGCCGTTCATCTCGGGCATGACCACGTCGGTGACGAGGATGTCGAGGGGGCGCTCCAGGGACCGCCCCACCGCCGCCCCCTCGGCCCCGTTGGCGGCGGCCAGGACGAGGTAGCCCCGCTCCTCGAGCTCGCCCACGGCCAGCCGGCGCAGCTCGTCCTCGTCCTCGACCACAAGGACGAGCTCGTCCCCCGAGGCGTCGCCGCCGTCGCCCGCCACCTCCTCGGGACGGGCCTCCGCCGCGTCGACGGCCGGGAACCACAGGGTGATGGTGGTGCCCCGTCCCGGGGCGGTGTCGACGCTCACCTCGCCCCCGGCCTGGGTCACCATGGCGTGCACGGCGGCCAGGCCCAGCCCCGTCCCCTTGGCCATGCCCTTGGTGGTGAAGAAGGGCTCGAAGCAGCGCTCGGCCGTGGCGGGGTCCATGCCCACGCCGGTGTCGCCCACCGCCACCGCCACGATGCGCTGGGGGGCGGGCTGGTCGGCCCCCACCACCCGGGTGCGGATGACGCAGCGCCCGCCCCGGGGCATGGCGTCGCGGGCGTTGATGACCATGTTGAGCACGGCCCGCTCCAGCTCGGCCGGATCCACCACCACGTGGCCGGGGGGGTCGGCCGGGACGATCTCGAGCTCGACGTCCTCGCCCGAGACCCGCACCAGCATGGAGGCCATGGAGCGGATCACGGCGTCTGGGTCCACCACCTCGGGCTGGCCCACCTGGCGGTGCCCGATGGCCAGGAGCTGGCTGGTGAGGGCGGCGGCGCGCTGGCCGGCCCGCTGGATGGCCTCCACCTCGGCCACCACCGGGTCCACCCCGTCCAGGCGCCGCAGGAGGATCTCGCTGCACCCCAGGATGACGGTGAGGAGGTTGTTGAAGTCGTGCGCCACCCCGCCCGCCAGGCTCGCCATGGCGCTCAGCCGCTCGGCCTTCTGGAACTGCTCCAGCATGCGCTGGCGCTCGGTCACGTCCTCGGCCACGGCCAGGATCCCGGTGACGGTCCCCTCGTGGTCGAGGAGCGGCGCCGTCGACACCGACAGCTCGAGCTCCTCGTCGGCGGGCTCGGCCGTGAGCTGGACGCCCACGGTGGCCTCCCCGTGGCGGGTGCGGTCCCACAGGCGGGCCAGGCTGGCGGCGGCGGCCTCGGTGGCGGCGGGGATGCGGCGCTCGGCCGCCCCGGGCTCGTCCCACCCCAGGAGGGCGCCGGCGGCCCGGTTCCACCAGCGCGCCGTGCCCTCGAGGTCGAGCTCGGCGATGGCCAGGGGGGAGGACTCCACCACGGCCTGGAGGCGCTGCTCGTTGCCCTGCACGGCCTGGTAGAGGCGGGCGTTGTCGAGGGCCACGGTGGCCATCTGGGCCAGGAGGACGAGCACCGACTCGTCCTCGGCGTTGAAGGCCCGCCCCCGCCCGAGCACCACCACGGCCCGCCGGCGCGTCCCGGTCGAGTCCAGGAGGGGCACCGCCATCCAGGGCTCGGCGCCGGCCCCCTCCCCGCCCGGCCCGGCGGCGCCGGGGTCGATCTCGGCCGCCTCGTCGCCCTCGCCCGCCCCGCCCGGGTGGCGCAGGGGGCGGTTGGCCGAGGCCACCAGACGCGACGCCAGGGTGAT
>DATJOV010000143.1:0-14132 GCA_035506735.1 Acidimicrobiales bacterium
CCCTCCAGTTCGGCGATGCCGGGGACCTGGCCGCCTACCCCCGCGACCTCGAGGGGGACGTGGCCCTGGCCGCCGGGGCCGGGGCGTCCCTGGTCTTCGCCCCCCCGGTGGAGGAGATGTACCCGGGCCATCCCACCCCGCCCGCCACCGCCCTGCACGTCACCGGGGTGAGCGAGGGCCTGGAGGGGGCGGCCCGCCCCGGGCACTTCGACGGGGTGGCCACGGTGGTGGCCAAGCTCTTCGCCCTGGCCGGTCCGTGCCGGGCCTACTTCGGGGAGAAGGACTACCAGCAGCTGGCCGTGGTCCGGCGCCTGGTGGCCGACCTGTCGCTGCCGGTGGAGGTGGTGCCGTGCCCCACGGTGCGCGACGAGGACGGCCTGGCCCTCTCCAGCCGCAACCGGCGGCTCTCGGGCGACGAGCGCCGGGCCGCCACGGCCCTGTGGAGGGCGCTCGGGGCCGGGCGCCGGTGCGTGGAGGCGGGGGAGCGCGACCCCGCCGCCGTGCGGGCCGCCATGGCGGCCGTGCTCAAGGGCGAGCCCCTGGTGCGCCCCGACTACGCCGAGGTGGTCGACCCGGTCACGTTGCGGGTCCCGGCCGAGGTCCGGGGCGAGGTCCGGCTCCTCGTGGCGGCGGGGGTGGGCCCGGTCCGGCTCATCGACAACGAGGGGGCCCTCGCCCCCCGTCGGGCCGGGGGCGGGGAGCCGCCCCTCGTGCTCACCAACACCGGAGAGGAGCGCTGAGGTGCGCCGGCGCATGATGAAGTCCAAGATCCACCGGGCCACGGTGACCGACGCCAACCTCGACTACGTGGGCTCGATCAGCCTGGACCCCGGGCTCATGAACCGGGCCGACATCCTCGAGTACGAGCAGGTGACCGTCCTCGACATCGACAACGGGGCCCGCTTCGAGACCTACGCCATCGTGGGCGGCCCGGGCGAGGTCTGCCTCAACGGTGCCGCCGCCCGCCTCGTGCACCGGGGCGACAAGGTGATCATCATCACCTACGCCGACTACGAGGACGCCGAACTGGGCGGCTTCGCCCCCACCGTGGTCCACGTCGACGCCGCCAACGCCGTGGTGGACGTGGCCGCCGACGCCCTCGAGGCCGAGCTGACCCGGGCCCTCCCGACGGGCTGAACCGGCCCGCCCCGCGCCCGGCCCGAGCGTGCCCCCCCTGCAGCTCGACGTCCTCGTCCTCGGCTCCGGCGTGGCCGGGCTCTCGGCCGTGGTGCGCCTGGCCGGGCGGGAGGGACTGCGGGTGGGGGTCCTCACCAAGGCCGAGCTGGCCCAGTCGGCCACCCGCTGGGCCCAGGGCGGGATCGCCGCCGCCGTGGGAGGGGACGAGGACTCCGCCGACCTCCACCTGGCCGACACCCTGGCCGCCGGGGCGGGCCTGTGCGACGTCGACGCCGTGCGGGTCCTGGTGGGGGAGGGCCCGGGCCGGGTCCACGAGCTGATCGCCCTGGGGGCGGTGTTCGACCGCGAGGCCGGGGGCGACCTGGCCCTGGCCCGCGAGGGGGGGCACTCCACCGCCCGGGTCCTGCACGCCGGGGGGGCCGCCACCGGGGCCGAGGTGGAGCGGGCCCTGGTCTCGGCCGTGCGCCGGAGCGCCGCCGCCGTGCTCGAGCAGTGGTTCGCCCTGGATCTGGTGGTCGAGGGGGGCCGGTGCGTGGGGGTGGACGCCCTCGACCCGGGGGGGACCCGGGCCCGGGTCCGGGCCACCCAGGTGGTGCTGGCCACCGGGGGGGCGGGCCAGCTCTACGCCGTGACCACCAACCCCACCGAGGCCACCGGCGACGGCGTGGCCATGGCCCTGCGGGCCGGGGTGGCGGTGGCCGACATCGAGTTCTTCCAGTTCCACCCGACCGCCCTGCACCACCCGGCCATGCCCCGGCCCCTTCTGTCCGAGGCCCTGCGGGGCCACGGCGCCCTGCTGCGCGACGCCCGGGGCGAGCGCTTCGTGGACGAGCTGGCCCCGCGCGACGTGGTCAGCCGGGCCATGGCCGACCGGATGGCCGAGCAGGGGGTGGGCCACCTGTGGCTCGACGCCACCGGCCTCGAGGCCTTCGCCGCCCGCTTCCCCACGGTGGCGGCCTCGCTGGCGGGGGCCGGGCTCGACCCCGCCGTGGACTGGCTCCCCATCGCCCCCGCCGCCCACTACCTCTCGGGCGGGGTGGTCACCGACCTCGACGGGGCCAGCGCCCTCCCCGGGCTGTGGGCGGCGGGCGAGGCCGCCTGCACCGGCGTCCACGGGGCCAACCGCCTGGCCTCGAACTCGCTCCTGGAGGGCATGGTGTACGGGGCCCGGCTGGCCGAGGCCATCGCCGCCGGCCGGGACGGGCCCCGTCCCAGCGGGGTCATGGGCGCGCTCCTGGAGGGGGGGCCGGCCCCCATCCCCTGCGTCGCCGTCTCCGAGGCCGTCCCGCCCGCCCCCGGCGCCCCGGCCGAGGGGGACGCCGCCAAGCTCCGCGACCGGCTCCAGCGGGCCATGACCGAGGGTGCGGGGGTCCTGCGTTCGTCGGCGTCGCTGGCCGGGGCGGCGTCGGAGGTGGCGGCGGTGGCGGCGGCTGCGCCCGGGCTCGCCCCCGGGCACGAGCGGGCCGAGCTCGACAACCTGGTGACGGTGGCCGGGGCCCTGCTGCGCTCGGCCGAGACCCGGACCGAGACCCGGGGGGCGCACGCCCGTCGGGACCATCCCGCCACCCGGCCCGAGTGGCGCTGCCGCCTGGTCCACGGCCGGGCCGGCGCCCGGTGAGCCCCGCCGACCCGGTCCCGCCCCCCGGAGCCCTGGCGCGCCTGGTGGCGGACTGGCCCCCGTCGGGCCCCCCCGATCCCCCCGCCCACGCCGTGCGGCGGGCCGTGGCCCTGGCCCTGGCCGAGGACGTGGGGCCCCTGGGCGACCTCACCGCCATGCTCGTCCCCGAGGGCACGGGCGGCCGGGCCCGGGTGGTGGCCCGCGCTCGGGGCGTCCTGGCCGGGCGCCGCTGCGCAGCCGAGACCTTCGCCCAGGTGGACCCGGGCCTGGCGGTCGACTGGCGCCTGGCCGACGGGGCCGAGCTCGGCCCCGGCACGGTGGTGGCCGAGGTGCACGGGGCCATGCGCTCGCTCCTCACGGCCGAGCGCACCGCCCTCAACTTCCTGTGCCACCTGTCGGGGATCGCCACCCTGGCGCAGCGCTTCGCGGCCGCCGTGGCCGCCGCCAACCCCGCCACCCGGGTCCTCGACACCCGCAAGACCACCCCGGGGCTGCGCGCCCTGGAGAAGGCGGCGGTGCGGGCCGGTGGGGCCTGGAACCACCGGGCCGGGCTGTCCGACGCCGTGCTGGTGAAGGACAACCACCTCGGCCGGCTGGGCATCACCGAGGCCGTGGCCCTGGCCCGGCGGTGGTGGCCGGGGCGCATGGTCGAGGTCGAGTGCGACCGGGCCGAGCAGGTGGCCGAGGCCGTCGACGCCGGGGCCACGGTGGTGATGCTCGACAACATGACCCCCGAGGAGGTGGCGGCGTGCGTGGCCCTGGTGCGGGCCCACGGCGCCCCGTCGCCGGGCACGGTGCTGGTCGAGGTGTCGGGCGGGGTCACCCTCGACTCCGCCCCCCGCTACGCCGCCGCCGGCGCCGACCTGATCTCGGTGGGGGCCCTCACCCACTCCGCCCCCGCCCTCGATCTCGGCCTCGACCTGGTGGAGGACTGACCGTGCTGCTCGCCCTCGACGTCGGCAACACCGAGACCGTCATCGGCCTCTTCTCCCTGGGCCGGGGGGACGAGCCCCCGCCCGGGAGCCGCCCCGCCCCGCCCGTGCCCCCCGAGCCGGCCGGCCTCACCCACCACTGGCGCCTCTCCACGGTGGACGAGCGCACCGCCGACGAGCACGCCCTGCTCATCTCGCAGCTGCTCGACCTCGACGGCATGGACGTGGACGAGGTGGTCACCGGCATCGCCGTGACCTCGTCCGTGCCCCGCGTCACCACCGCCCTGCGCCAGATGGCGAGCCGGTGGTTCGACGTGCCGTGCGTGGTGCTCGAGCCCGGGGTGCGCTCGGGCATGCCCATCCTCTACGACAACCCGAGGGAGGTGGGCGCCGACCGCATCGCCAACGCCATCGGTGCCTACGACCTCTACGGCGGTCCCTGCATCGTCGTCGACCTGGGCACGGCCACCACCTTCGACGCCATCTCCGGGGCGGGGGAGTACCTCGGGGGTGCGATCGCACCGGGCATCGCCATCTCCATGGACGCCCTCTTCCACCACGCCGCCGCCCTGGGCCGTGTGGAGCTGGTGGAGCCCCGCAGCGTGATCGGGAAGTCGACGGTGGAGTCCATCCAGTCCGGAGCGCTCTACGGCTACGCCGCGCAGGTCGACGGCATGTGCCGCCGCATCATGGACGAGCTCGGGCACGCCTCGGTGGTGGCCACGGGCGGGCTGTCGGAGATCATCGCCCCGCTGTCGGCCTGCATCGAGCAACGCGAGCCCTGGCTCACCCTCCACGGGCTGCGCCTGGTGTACGAGCGCAACGCCAAGGGGCGCTGAGGGCGGTTATCCTCCGTCGATGGCGGAGGTCCCCTACAGCTTCGTGCGCACCGCCGACGCCGCCGAGCTCCAGACCCGCTACGCCGAGCTCGACCCCGGGGCCGAGACCGAGGACGAGGTGGCGGTGGCGGGCCGCGTCATGCTCGTGCGCCCCCAGGGCCGCCTGGCCTTCGCCACCCTGCGGGACTGGACGGGCCAGGTCCAGCTCTTCGCCCTGCACAAGATCACGCCCGACTTCGAGGCCTTCTCCCGCCTCTCCCTGGGGGACTGGGTGGGGGCGGCGGGCCCGGTGGTGCGCACCCGCAAGGGCGAGCTCTCGGTGCAGGTGCAGCGGTGGGAGCTCCTGGCCGAGGCCCGGCGCGGCTTCGGCGACAAGTGGAAGGGCGTCACCGACGTCGAGACCCGCTTCCGCCAGCGCGAGGTGGACCTGTGGGCCAACGAGCGCACCCGCCAGGTCCTCACCCTGCGCAGCGCCGTGCTGCGGTCCCTGCGCCGCCGCCTCGACGAACGGGGCTACGTCGAGGTGGAGACCCCGGTCCTCCACGTCATCCCCGGGGGGGCCCTGGCCAAGCCCTTCGTGACGCACCACAACGCCCTCGACATCGACCTGTACCTGCGCATCGCCCCCGAGCTGTACCTCAAGCGCCTGGTGGTGGGGGGCTTCGAGAAGGTCTTCGAGATCGCCCGGGTGTTCCGCAACGAGGGCCTCTCAGTGCGCCACAACCCCGAGTTCACGATGCTCGAGCTCTACCGGGCCTACGCCGACTACCACGATCTCGCCCTCCTGGTCGAGGAGCTCGTGGCCGGGCTGGCCGAGGAGCTGTGCGGGACCACCGTCCTGCCCTACCAGGGGCGCACCGTGGACCTCACCCCGCCGTGGCGCCGCGCCACCATGGCCGAGCTCGTGAGCGAGACCCTGGGCACCGCCCTCGACGTGCACTCCCCCCTCGACGAGCTGCGGGCCGCCGCCGTCTCGGCCGGGATCGACCCCCGTCCCTCGTGGGGGCCGGGGAAGCTCCTCCTCGAGCTGTACGAGAAGACGACCGAGCCCGGGCTGTGGGGGCCGGTGTTCGTGATGGACTACCCGGCCGAGGTCTCCCCCCTGGCCCGGCGCCACCGGGCCGACCCCGATCTGGTGGAGCGCTTCGAGCCCGTCGTGGCCGGGCGCGAGCTCGGCAACGCCTTCTCCGAGCTCGTCGACCCCGACGACCAGCGGGCCCGCTTCGAGGCCCAGGCGGCGGCGCGCGCCGCCGGGGACGAGGAGGCCATGACCGTGGACGAGGACTACCTGCGGGCCCTGGAGTACGGCCTGCCCCCCACGGCCGGGCTGGGCATCGGCATCGACCGTCTCGTCATGCTCCTGGCCGACGTGGGCAACATCCGCGAGGTCATCGCCTTCCCCACCATGCGCCCCGAGCGCTAGGCCCCGCCGGGGGTCACCCCGGGGGCGCCGCCCTCAGCTCAGGCCGGCAGGCCGTCGAGGAGGGAGGCGGCGAAGGCCCCCAGGCCCGACCCGAGGGCGCGGTCGGCCACGGCCTCGGCGGCGGCCACGGCCTCGTCGACGAAGCGCCGCCCCGTGGCGAGGGTGCGGGCCACCGCCCCCGACTCGGCCACGATGTCGCGGGCCTTGTCCCGCTCGGGCTGCTCCAGGGGCTGGCCCAGGAGGGGTCGCAGCTCGGGCCCGACGGCGGGGTCGGCCAGGGCGTAGAGGACGGGCAGGGTGTAGATGCCCTCGGCCAGGTCCTGCCCGGCGGGCTTGCCCAGCTCGGCGTCGGTGGCCACCACGTCCAGGATGTCGTCGCGCAGCTGGAAGAGCATCCCGAAGGCCCGCCCGTAGGCGCTGAGCACGTCCACCTGGTCCCGGGGCAGGCCCCCGGTGAGGGCGCCGATGCGGCACGAGGTGGCCATGAGGGCGGCCGTCTTGCCCTCGATGGTGCCCAGGTAGTGGGTCTCGGTCCGGTCGGTGCGGTAGGCGCCCCGCACCTCGGTCACCTGGCCCTGGCACAGGAGGCCCAGGGTGTGGGCCAGGAGGCCGGCGATCTCGGTGCCCAGGGAGGCGGCGATCTCGGCCGAGCGGGCCAGGAGGAAGTCGCCCGCCACGATGGCCACCAGGTTGCCCCAGCGGGCGTTGACGCTCTCCACGTTGCGCCGGACCAGGGCTTCGTCCATGACGTCGTCGTGGTAGAGGGAGGCCAGGTGGACGAGCTCCACCGCCACCGCCCCCTGCAGGTCGTCGGCCGAGGCGGCCCGGCGCCCGGCCGCGGCCGAGGCCAGGGCCAGGCTGGGGCGCAGGCGCTTGCCCCCGGCGGCGATGAGGTGGGTGGTGACCTCGTCCAGGAAGGCGTCGCCGGAGCGGACGGCCTGGTTGAGCTCGGGTTCGAGCCGTGCCAGGTCGTCCTGGAGGAAGGGGAGCGACAGCAGGGGGGCGGTGTCCACCAGGGGGAACGATAGGCCAAGGCCCGTGGCCCGGGACAACGACGGGGTCGTCCCGGTGCCGCCCCGGCCCCGCCCCCGCCCCGGCCGTCCGGGGCCGGGGCGGGGGGGTGGGGGGACCCCCGGAGCGGACCGCGGGCGGTCCCGTCCCCGGTCACGATGGGTGGTGGGGGTCAGGGGAACGCCCCCACCTGCCGAAGAACCTGGACACGGGCGTGACCTAGGGCCCGGGGCAAAGGGTCTTCCTGGTGTTTGTTCGGGGAGCACGGCCGGTAGACTCTGCTCAAGATTCGAGCCGTCGAGGGAGGCGGTCTGGTGTTCGAACGCTTCACTGACCGTGCACGGAGGGTGCTGGTGCTGGCGCAGGAGGAGGCGCGCCTGCTCAACCACAGCTTCATCGGCACCGAGCACATCCTCCTCGGACTCATCCACGAGGGTGAGGGCGTGGCCGCCAAGGCCCTCGAGCAGCTCGGGATCTCCCTGGAGGCGGTGCGCGAGAAGGTCGAGGAGACCATCGGCCTGTCGGGGACGGCGCCCACGGGCTCGCCCCCC
Source organism: Acidimicrobiales bacterium (assembly GCA_035506735.1). Classification (GTDB taxonomy): domain Bacteria; phylum Actinomycetota; class Acidimicrobiia; order Acidimicrobiales; family UBA8190; genus DATJOV01. The sequence continues at coordinate 7,512 of DATJOV010000143.1, forward strand.
TTCACGCCCCGGGCCAAGAAGGTCCTCGAGCTGTCCCTGCGCGAGGCGCTCCAGCTCGGGCACAACTACATCGGCACCGAGCACATGCTCCTGGGCCTGGTGCGCGAGGGCGAGGGCGTGGCCGCCCAGGTCCTCGTGAGCCTGGGCGCCGACCTGGCCCGGGTGCGCCAGCAGGTCATCCAGCTGCTGTCGGGCTACCAGGGCAAGGAGTCGGTCGGGGCCGGTCCCTCGTCGGGGTCGGAGACCCCCTCGGGCTCCCCCGTCCTCGACCAGTTCGGCCGCAACCTCACCCAGCTGGCGCGTGACGGCAAGCTCGACCCCGTCATCGGGCGCGAGAAGGAGATCGAGCGCGTCATGCAGGTGCTGTCGCGCCGCACCAAGAACAACCCCGTCCTCATCGGGGAGCCCGGGGTGGGCAAGACCGCCATCGTGGAGGGCCTGGCCCAGCGCATCGTGGCCAACGACGTGCCCGAGACCCTCAAGGGCAAGCAGCTCTACACCCTCGACCTCGGGGCCCTCGTGGCCGGCAGCCGCTACCGGGGCGACTTCGAGGAGCGCCTCAAGAAGGTGCTGAAGGAGATCCGCACCCGGGGCGACATCGTCCTGTTCATCGACGAGCTCCACACCCTGGTGGGAGCGGGGGCGGCCGAGGGCGCCATCGACGCCGCCTCCATCCTCAAGCCCATGCTGGCCCGGGGCGAGCTGCAGACCATCGGGGCCACCACCCTGGACGAGTACCGCAAGCACCTGGAGAAGGACGCCGCCCTGGAGCGGCGCTTCCAGCCCATCAAGGTCGAGCAGCCCACGGTGGCCCACACCATCGAGATCCTGAAGGGCCTGCGGGACCGCTACGAGTCGCACCACTCGGTCACCATCACCGACCAGGCCCTGGTGGCGGCGGCCAACCTGGCCGACCGGTACCTGGCCGACCGCTACCTGCCCGACAAGGCCATCGACCTCATCGACGAGGCCGGCAGCCGGCTGCGCATCCGGCGCATGACCACCCCCCCGGACTACAAGAAGCTCGAGGAGGAGATCAGCCGGATCCGCCGCGACAAGGAGTCGGCCATCGAGCGCCAGGCCTTCGACCAGGCCAAGAAGTTCGCCGAGCAGGAGAAGGAGCGCCTCGACCGCAAGACGGCCATGGAGGCGGAGTGGCGGGCCGAGGGCCTCGAGCTCTTCGACGTGGTCGACGAGGAGGTCATCGCCGAGGTGCTGGCCAACTGGACCGGCATCCCCGTCTACCGCCTCACCGAGGAGGAGACGGCCAAGCTCCTGCGCATGGAGGACGAGCTGCACAAGCGGGTGGTGGGCCAGGAGGAGGCCATCAAGGCCCTGTCCCGGGCCATCCGCCGCACGCGGGCCGGCCTCAAGGACCCCAAGCGCCCGAGCGGGTCGTTCATCTTCCTGGGCCCCACCGGCGTGGGCAAGACCGAGTTGGCCAAGGCCCTGGCCGAGTTCCTCTTCGACGACGAGGACGCCCTCATCCAGCTCGACATGAGCGAGTACATGGAGAAGCACACCGTGTCGCGCCTGGTGGGCTCGCCCCCCGGCTACGTGGGGTACGAGGAGGGCGGGCAGCTGACCGAGGCCGTGCGGCGCAAGCCCTTCTCGGTGGTGCTCTTCGACGAGGTGGAGAAGGCCCACCCCGACGTCTTCAACGCCCTGCTCCAGATCCTGGAGGACGGGCGGCTGACCGACGCCCAGGGCCGGTCGGTGGACTTCAAGAACACCGTGCTCATCATGACCTCCAACCTGGGCACGGCCGACCTGCGCAAGTCGTCGGTGGGCTTCGCCAAGACGTCCGAGGCCGTGACCTACGAGCGCATGAAGTCCAAGGTGCACGAGGCCCTCAAGGCCCACTTCCGGCCCGAGTTCCTGAACCGCATCGACGAGGTCATCGTCTTCCACGAGCTGCTCAAGCAGGAGGTCGTGGAGATCGTCGACCTCATGATCCGGCGGGTGGGCGAGCAGCTCGAGAGCCAGGGTCTCGGCCTGGAGCTGACCCCGGCGGCCAAGGTCTGCCTGGCCGACAAGGGCTACGACCCCCAGCTCGGGGCCCGTCCCCTGCGCCGGGCCATCCAGCAGCACGTGGAGGACGCCCTGTCGGAGCGGATCCTGTGGAAGGAATTCCGGGTGGGCGAGACCGTCATCGTGGACGTGGAGAACGACGAGATCGTCTTCCGCACCGTCGAGGGCCTGGAACCGCCGCCGGTCGAGCTGGCCGGCGCCGGCGCCGACTCCTGATCACGGGCTGAGCGACACACCCCCGCCGTACCGTCCCCGGTGTGGGACGGACGCGCCTGCAGCACCGATGCTCGGCCTGCCAGAGCCTGAGCGCCCGCTGGACGGGGCGCTGCCCCGGCTGCGGCGAGTGGAACACCCTGGTGGCCGAGGCCCCCGTCGTCACCACCGTCGGGGGCCCGGGGCACCGGCGCCCGATCCCGGGGGGGGCGGGCCAGGCCGGGACGGGCCCGCTGCCGCTGTGCGAGGTCGACCCGGCCCGCTCCCTGCCCATGCCCACCGGCCTGGGCGAGCTCGACCGGGTCCTGGGGGGCGGGCTGGTGCCGGGCTCGGCCACCCTGCTCGGGGGGGAGCCCGGGGTGGGCAAGTCCACCCTCCTCCTCCAGGTGCTGTGGGCCCTGGCCGGCACGGGCGCCCGGGTGCTGCTGGTGTCGGCCGAGGAGTCGGCCCACCAGGTCCGCCTGCGGGCCGAGCGCCTGGGCCCCCCGCCCCCGGGCCTGCTCGTCCTCGAGACCACCGACGTCACCGCCCTGCCCCCCGCCCTGGCCGGCGCCGACCCGGCCCTGGTGGTGGTGGACTCGATCCAGGCCGTGTGCGACCCGGGCGCCCCCGGCATCCCCGGCAGCCTGGGGCAGGTGCGGGCCTGCGCCGACCTCCTGGTGCACCTGGCCAAGGCGCACGAGGTGCCCCTGGTGCTGGTGGGCCACGTCACCAAGGACGGCACCCTGGCCGGGCCCCGCACCCTGGAGCACCTGGTGGACACCGTCCTCACGGTGGAGGGTGACCGCCACCACGCCCTGCGCACGGTGCGGGCCGCCAAGCACCGCTTCGGCCCCACGGGGGAGCTGGGGCTGTTCGAGATGGGTGACACCGGCCTGTCGGCGGTGACCGACCCCTACCGCCTCCTGCTCGGCGACCGCCGGGCCGGGGCCACCGGCAGCGCCGTGCTCCCCGCCGTCCAGGGCCAGCGGGCCCTGCTGGTCGAGGTCCAGGCCCTGAGCGCCCCGGGCGTCCCCGACAGCCCGTCCCGGCGCTCGGCCCAGGGCGTGGACGGGGGCCGCCTGGCCCTGCTCCTGGCCGTGCTGGAGCAGCGGGCCGGCGTGCCCCTGGCCCGCACCGACGTCTTCGCTTCGGCCGTGGGGGGCATCAGGGTGGCCGAGCCCGCCGCCGATCTGGCCCTGGCCCTGGCCGTGGCCTCGTCCGTGACCGACCGCCCCCTCCCGCCCGACCTGGTGGCCTTCGGGGAGGTGGGGCTGGGGGGCGAGATCCGCCAGGTGCCCCACGCCCCGCGCCGGCTGGCCGAGGCGGCCCGGGTGGGGTTCCGCCGCGCCCTCGTGCCCGGCGCCTGCCCCGACCCGCCGGCGGGGATGGCGGTGGTGCGGGCCCGCACGTTGGCCCAGGCCGTGGCCCTGGCCACCGCCTGACGCGGCGCGCCGAGGGGCCCGCACCGCATCCTCGGCGCGGACCTCCCCGGGTACCATGCGGGAGTGGAGGTCCGACGCAGCGCCGCCATGGCCGACGTCCTGGCGCTGGTGGCCCCGGGCCAGCCGCTGCGCGACGGGATCGAGCGCGTCCTGCAGGCCAACCGCGGTGCGCTCATCGTCGTGGGCGACGACCACGAGGTGCTCGCCATCTGCACCGGCGGCTTCCTCCTCGACGCCGAGTTCAGCCCCCAGCGCCTGTCGGAGCTGGCCAAGATGGACGGGGCCATCATCCTCTCGCCCACCGCCGACCGCATCGCCCGGGCCAACGTGCACCTCATGCCCAACCCGGCCATCCCCACCATCGAGACCGGCACCCGCCACCGCACGGCCGAGCGGGTGGCCCGCTCCATCGACGTGCCCGTGGTGTCGGTGTCGGCCGCCATGGGCCTCGTCACCGTGTACCGCCGGGACGAGCGCCACGTGCTGCAGCCCGAGCGCCGCCTGCACGAGCGGGTGAGCCAGGCCCTCCAGACCATGCAGCGGTTCCGGCAGCGCTTCGACCAGGCCGTGACCTCCCTCTCGGCCCTGGAGATCGGCGACACCGTCACCGTGCGCGACGTGGTGGCGGTCCTCCAGCCGTGCGAGCTGCTGGAGCGCATCGCGGCCGAGGTCACCGACGACCTCGTCGAGCTGGGCGACGACGGCCGGCTGCTGCGGCTCCAGCTCGAGGAGGTGACCGAGGGGGTGGCCCCGGTGCGGCGCCTGGTGGTGCGCGACTACCTCCACGCCGACAACGGCCACGTCCCCGCACGCGACGGACGCCGCCCCGCCGCCGGGCGCGCCGAGCACCGCCGCGGCGCCCGGGCGGACGGGGCCGACGCCGACGGGCAGGCCGACCACGCCCTGGCCGCCCTGGGCAAGCTGTCCACGGACGAGCTCGCCGACGTGCGCCGGGTGTCGACCGTCCTCGGCCTGAGCTCGGCCCACGCCGACCCCGAGATCGCCCTCGAGCCGCGCGGCTACCGCCTCCTGCACCGCCTGCCGCGCTTCCCCGACCTCCTGGCCGACCGCATCGTGGAGCACTTCGGGGGCCTGCAGGGCATCATGCGGGCCTCGGTGGCCGACCTCGAGCAGGTGGGCGGGGTGGGTGAGGCCCGGGCCCGGTCGGTCAAGGACGGCCTGGCCCGGCTGGCCGAGGCCAGCATCCTCGACCGCTACAGCTGACCCTCCCCTCCGGCGTGCCCGGGCCCGGAGGTCCGTCCGGCCGCTCGGGTAGAATGGATGGCCTGCCCCCGCCCTCCCGTGGTGGTGGGGCCGCGCCGTCCCCCAGGAGAGGTCCGTGTTCGACATCGGTGACAAGGTGGTGTACCCCCATCACGGGGCGGCGATCGTGGAGCGACGCGAGGTCAAGGAGGCCTTCGGCGAGAAGAAGGAGTACCTCGTGCTCCGCCTGGCCTACGGCGACCTCACCCTCATGGTGCCGGCCGACAACACCGAGGGCGTGGGCCTGCGGGAGGTCATCAACGACGAAGAGGTCGAGGAGGTGTTCGCCGTCCTGCGCAAGAAGGAGGCGCGCATGCCCACCAACTGGTCGCGTCGCTACAAGAACCACTCCGAGAAGCTGCGCTCCGGTGACATCTACCAGGTGGCCGAGGTGGTGCGGAACCTCTCCATCCGGGACAAGGACAAGGGCCTGTCGGCGGGGGAGAAGCGCATGCTCAGCCGGGCCCGCCAGATCCTGGTGAGCGAGCTCACCTTCGCCCTCGACGTGGACGAGGCCGCGGCCGAGACGCGGCTCGACGAGGCGCTCCCCTGACCCTCGGCTCCCCCCCGCCCGGGCGCGGGCCCGTCCCGGGATGACCCCGCGGGTGTGGGTGGTGGTGGTGGCGGCCGGCGCCGGGCACCGCTTCGGCGCCGCCAAGCAGTTCGTGACCCTGGGCGGTCGTCCGCTCGTGTCGTGGTCGGTGGCGGCGGCGCGCCCCGTGGCCGAGGGGGTGGTGGTGGTGCTCCCCGGGGACGAGCTCGACGCCGGCCACGGCGACCTCGGGGCCGACGCCGTGGTGGCCGGGGGCGCCACCCGGGCCGCCTCGGTGCGGGCCGGGCTGGCCGCCGTGCCGGCCGGGGCCGAGGTCGTGGCCGTCCACGACGGGGCCCGCCCGCTGGCCCCCCCCGCACTCTTCGCCGCCGTGGTCGAGGCGGTGGCGGCCGGGGCCGACGGGGCCGTCCCCGGGCTGGCCGTGGCCGACACCCTCAAGCGGGTCGAGGGCGGCGTGGTGCGGGCCACGGTGGCCCGGGACGGCCTGGTGGCCGTCCAGACCCCGCAGGCCTTCCGGGCCGCCCTCCTGCGCCGGGCCCACGCCACCGGCGACGACGGCGCCACCGACGATGCCGCCCTGGTGGAGTCGCTCGGCGCTACCGTGCGCGTCGTGCCCGGTGATCCCCGCAACATCAAGGTCACCACCCCCGCCGACCTGGAGCTGGTCCGGGCCCTGGCGGGATCGTGACGGCGTCGCAGGACGGCCTGCCCGACCTGCGCGTGGGCCAGGGGTTCGACGTGCACCGCTTCTCGGGCGCCCCGGGCCGTCCCCTCGTCCTGGGGGGCGTCACCCTGACGGGGGCCCCCGGCCTGGCCGGGCACAGCGACGCCGACGTGGTCACCCACGCCCTGGCCGAGGCCGTCCTCGGCGCCGCCGGGCTGGGCGACCTGGGGGGCCACTTCCCGGCCGGGGACCCGGCCTGGGCCGGGGCCGACTCCCTCGACCTGCTGGGCCGGGTGGTGGCCATGGCGGGGGACGTCGGCCTGGCGGTGGTGAACGCCGACTGCACCGTGGTGTGCGAGCGGCCCCGGCTGGCCGAGCACACCGGGGCCATGGGCGGGCGCCTGGCCGGGGTCGTGGGCGCCCCGGTGAGCGTCAAGGCCAAGCGGGCCGAGGGCCTGGGGGCCCTGGGCCGG
>DATJOV010000144.1:0-8140 GCA_035506735.1 Acidimicrobiales bacterium
GGCGAGTTCCGGGTCTTCAACCAGTTCACCGAGTCCTTCTCGGTCATGCAGATGGCCCAGATGGTGGCCGAGGCCTACCCCGGTGAGGCCGTCATCGAGCACGTCACCGACCCCAGGGTGGAGAAAGAGGAGCACTACTACAACGCCGCCCACACCAAGCTCCTCGATCTCGGTCTCCAGCCCCACCTGCTGGAGCCGGCCACCATCAAGGGGCTCCTGGACGTGGTCGACCGCCACCGGGCCCGGGTGGACATGACCGCCATCAACCCCACGGTGCAGTGGCGCACGACGGCCAGCACCCTGGCCACCTCCTGACCACCCCGCTCGGCCCCGGCGCCCCCCGGCGCCGGACCGGCGCCCGCTGACCACGCCGCACCGACACCGGTGGGCGTGACGCGCTCGCCGTCGCGGCCCGGCCCCGTCCGGGCGCGGCCGTCTCGTAGCGTGGACCGATGAGCCACGTCGGCACGCCCGCGCCGCACCGGCGCGGCCTGGCCGACGTGGCCGGGGTGGTGTGGCTGGTGGTGGCGGCCGGGGCCGTCCTCGGTCCCGCCCTGGCCCACGGCGCCTCGCTCGGACCCCTGGACTGGCTGGGCCGCTACGGGCTCTCGGCCCGGCCCGGGGCGGCGGTCCACGACCGCCAGTCCTACGACCTCGTGACCGAGATGATCCCGTGGACGGCGCTGTCGTGGACCCAGGTCCACCACGGGCACCTGCCCCTGTGGGACCCCTTCAACGTCCTGGGCACGCCCCTGGCCTTCAACTGGCAGTCCTCGGCCTTCGGGCTCCCGAGCCTCCTCGGCTACCTGGCCCCCCTGCGCCTGGCCTTCACCGTCCAGGTCGTGGTCACCCTGCTCGTGGCCGGGACGGGCGCCTACGTCCTCACCCGCCTCCTCGGGGTGGGGCCCCTGGGCGCCGCCGCGGCGGGCACCGCCTACGAGCTCAGCGGCGCCCTGGTGGCCTGGCTGGGGTGGCCCATGGCCTCGGTCCTGTCCTGGGCGGGATGGCTCTTCGCCGCCGCCCTCCTCGTGGTGCGGGGGCGGCACCGGTGGCGGGCCGTGGCCGCCCTGGCCGTGGTGGTGGCCCTCGCCGTCTACGCCGGCCAACCCGACGCCCTGGTCCTGCTGGGGGCGGCCCTGGCCGTGTTCGTGGCCGCCCTCCTCCTCCAGCGCTCCTCCGCCTTCGGGGGGAGCGGCCCGATCGTGCGGCCCCTCCTGGACACCGTGGTGGGCGGGGTGGCGGGCGGGGCCCTGGCCGCCCCGCTCCTCCTCCCCGGGGCCCAGCTCCTGGCCGGCTCCCTGCGGGGGGCCAAGGGGGGCAGCCAGGCCCTCCCGGTGCGCGACCTCACCTACCTGGTCTTCCAGGGATTCGACGGCTCGCCCACCGGGACCTGGTTCGGGCCCTCCTTCTACGTCCGCACCGCCGCCTACGTCGGGGTGGTGGCCGTGGTCCTGGCCGCCGTGGGGCTGGCCGTCTCGGCCGGGCGGGGGCGGCGCCGGCCCGAGGTGGTGGCCGTGGCCGCCACCGGGGTGGCCTGCGCCCTGTTCGTGGTCCTGCCCCCCATCGTGCTGGGCTCGGTGCAGTGGCACCGGGCCCTCCTGCCCCTCGACTTCGCCCTGGCCGTGCTGGCCGGCGTGGGGGTGGAGGCCCTGGCCCGGGGGACGGACCGAGCCCGGGTCCTGCGGGTGGCCGGCGCCGGCTTCGCCGCCGTGGGCCTGGTCCTGGCCCTGGTCTACGCCGTGGGCCGGGGCCACCTGCCGCCCCACGAGGCCGCCCTGCGGGCCCGCAGCTTCCTGTGGCCGGCGGGCGAGACCGTCCTCGGGCTGGTCGTGGTGGGCGTCCTGGCCCGGGCCGGAGGCCGCTCGGGGCCGGGACGCCCGGGGTCGGGACGCCCGGGGTCGGCACGCTCGTGGTCGGGACGGGGGGCGGGCTGGTGGGCGGCCGTGGTCCTGGTCCTCGCCAACACCGGCTTCCTGGTGGCGGCGGGAGCGCCCCTGCCCTCCTCGAGCCCGACCCCCCTCACCCCCACCGCGGCCGAGCGGGCCCTCGGGAAGGCGGTCGGACCGGCCCTGGTGGCCTTCGGCACCAGCACCTGCTTCACCCCCGACCAGCTGGGCGAGGTGCCGGACGTCAACGACGCCTTCGGCCTGCGCCAGTTCGCCGACTACGACCCCCTCCTGCCCTACGGCTACGGGTCGAGCTGGGTGGCCCAGACCGGCCAGGAGCCCCTCCAGCGCCCGGCCGGCTCCCTCGTCCCCTTCTCCCTGTACTGCCCGGCCGTGACCACGGTGGCCCAGGCCCGGCTGTACGGGATCGGCTTCGTGCTGGAGCCCTCGGGCACCCCCGGGCCCCCCGGGACGGTGCGGGACACCAGGGTGGGCGACGAGGTGCTCTACCGGGTGCCGGGGTCGGCCTCGGCCACCCTGGTGCCGGCCACGGCGGTGGGGTCGCCGCCCTCGGAGGACGCCCCGGGGCGCCCCGTGGCCGTGACCGGGGCGGGCTCCACCACCTGGCACGTGCGCACCGACGCACGGGGCTGGGGGGAGCTGCGCCTGCGCCTGAGCGACGTGCCCGGATGGCACGCCACCCTCGACGGGCGCCCCCTGGCGCTGACCCGCTTCGCCGGGGTCATGCTCCAGGCCCGCGTCCCGCCCGGACGCCACCTCGTCACCGTCACCTACCGGCCCACCACCTTCGTGGCCGGGGTGGTCCTGGCCGTGGTGGCGGTGGTGGGCCTGGTCGGCACCCCGCTCCTGGCCCGACGCCGGGCCCGGGGCCGGCGCCGGGGGGGCAACCGGGACCCGGGGGCGGCCCGCCCCGACCGGGCCGAGCGGGCCGTCGCCGGCGGGGTCAGCGCTCCGTGACGCTCCGACCCAGCTCGACGGGGTCCTCCACCAGCCCCTGGCGGGGCACCCACCACTCCGAGGGAAGGTTGTGGGTCTCCACCAGGGACCGCCACGCCGCGGTCAGGGCGTCGTCGTCGCCCGCCCCCAGGCCGCGCCAGTGCTTGCCCACCTCGGAGGTGAGGTCGGTGGCGGCCAGGGCGGCGCTGCCCTGGCGCAGCTTGCGGACGAACTGCTCCTCGCTGCGGTAGGGGAAGTGGCGCACCTCGAGCCCCCGGGCCCGGCGCCCCCGCAGGTCGACCCCGTGGTTGCCGTGGTGGAGGCGGGCCCGGGCGTGGGCCCGGAACACCACCTTGTGGAGCTGGTTGGGCTGGGCCTTGCGCCACCGCAGGCGCCGCACGGGATCGGCCTCGCCCCGGTCGTCGCCGGCCGTGGGGACGTGGTTGAACACCGGGACCTGGACCACGGCGGCGTCGCAGCCCGCCAGCCACCGCGCCACGGTCGTCCCCGGGGCCAGCCACACCTCGTCGGCGTCGAAGGGCAGGATCCAGCCCGCCCCGGCCCGGGCCGCCGCCTGGGCCAGGAGGGTCAGCTTCTCCGCCTGGTAGTGGGCCGGGAGCCGGTCGGCCAGGACGGTGACGGGCCCGGTCCGGGTCAGGCGCTCCACCACGGCGGCGGTGCCGTCGGTGGACCCGTTGTCGGCCACCACCACCCGCTCCACCCCCTGGGCCAGGAGGTTGGCGAGGACGGTCTCGACGATGTCGACCTCGTCGCGCACCAGGCCCACGGCCCACACCCCGCCCCGGCCCCGCAGGTCGGGGGGGAGCGGGTCCATGGCGGCGCGGGCCTCGGCGCTGTGGCGGGACCATGCCGCCCCCCGCGTGAGGCGTCTGGGCACCTCCGGCAGGCTACCGGGGCGCCCGAAGCCGGGCCCCCCTTCAGGAAGCAGTCCCGGCGCCGGTACGATGCGCCGGTGACGCCGGTGGGGGCCCGAGGGGCGGTGGGAAGCGGACGCCCGTGGGGCCGCGCCCGCCCCGGAGCCGGGTGCGCGCCGGGGAGCCGGCCCTGAGGACGGGGGCCGTGCCGCTCCCCAACCTGTTCGTCATCGGCGCCCCCAAGTGCGGGACGACCTCGCTGCACCGCTACCTGGCCCAGCACCCCGCCATCGCCATGTCGGCGGTGAAGGAGCCCAAGTACTTCCTGGCCGAGGGCGTCCGCCCCCATCACCGCGGCCCCGGGGACGAGCGGGCCTGCCGGGCCTACGTGGTGGACCGCCACGCCTACGAGGCCCTCTTCACCTACCCCCCCGGGACCCCCTCCTACGCCGGGGAGTCCTCCCCCTACTACCTGTGGGACACGGCCGCCGCCGCCCGCATCCGGGCCCTGGTGCCCGAGGCCCGCCTGGTGGCGGTGCTGCGGGAGCCGGCCATGCGGGCCTACTCCAACTGGGCCGACCTGCGCGAGCAGGGCCGGGAGAAGCTCGACTTCGCCTCGGCCCTGGCGGCCGAGGAGGAGCGGCGCCGCCTCGACTGGGAGCCCTTCTGGCGCTACCGCGAGCTCGGCCTGTACGGGGCCCAGCTCACGGCCCTGTTCGAGGTGTTCCCCCCCGAGCAGGTCAAGGTCCTCCTGGCAGAGGAGCTCACCGTGCACCCCGACGCCGTGGTGGGGGAGGTCTTCGACTTCCTGGACCTCGAGCGCCTGCCCCACCCCCTCGACGACGTCCGCCTCAACCAGACCATGTACACCCCGGTGGACCGCAAGAGCCGGGCCCTCGAGGCCCTCCTCGAGCACGGCCAGCGGGCCCGGCCCCTGGTGCCCCGGGCCCTGCGCCGCACGGCCCGGGAGGCGGTGCGGCGGCGGCTGCGGTCCCAGGCCACCACCGGGACCCACGGGGGGCGGCTGCGCCACGACTACGGCGACCTCTTCGCCGCCGACCGGGCCCTGCTCGAGGGGCTGGGCCTCGACGTGGCACGCTGGGACAGCCCCGAGCGCACCGACGCCTGAGGGACCCCGCCGGGCCCGCCCCGGGCCCACGCCGTAGCCCGGACGCTGGGCCGATGCGGTGAATTCGTCAGATGTGACGATGAGATCTTCGGGGGGCGCTACGTAGAGTCTGCGCCAGGGGCAGGTTCGCACCGTTCGGCGCGCACGAGCGCGCCCGGAGGGTGCTGAACGGGGTGCTGCGCCGGGGGGGGAATGCGGTGTCGGAGGTCGATCGACAGGCCGGTGTCGTCACCGTCCCGGGGGAGCAGGCCACCCAGCGGGGTGGCCCAGCCCCGTCGGCCACGCCCCGGTTGGGGACGGAGCGACCCGCCACCCGGGACCACCACGCCGCCGACCTGGCCACGGCCCGCCTCGACCACGTGGCGGGCCGGGCCCTCGAGGCCGGCCTCAAGCGGGTGCAGATCCTGGCGTGGCGGGACTTCGAGGACCCCGAGGCGGGCGGGTCGGAGCTCCACGCCCACCGGGTGGCGGCGGCCTGGGCCCGCAACGGGCTCGACGTCACCATGCGCAGCTCGGCCGCCCCGGGCCAGCGGGCCATCACCACCCGGCAGGGCTACCGGGTCATCCGCAAGTCGGGCCGCTACGGCGTCTTCCCCCGCAGCGCCCTGAGCGGCATGGCCGGACGGCGGGGACGCCCCGACGGCCTGGTGGAGATCTGGAACGGCATGCCCTTCTTCTCCCCCCTGTGGGCCCGGTGCCCCCGCATCGTCTTCCTCCACCACGTCCACGCCGCCATGTGGGGCATGGTCCTGCCCCCCCGGCTGGCCCGCGTGGGGGAGACCATCGAGCTGAAGCTGGCCCCGCCCGTCTACCGCTCCAGCCGCGTCGTCACCCTGTCGGAGTCGTCGCGGCGCGAGATCCTCTCCATGCTCCGCATCGAGCCCGGGCGGGTCACGGTGGCCGCCCCCGGCGTGGACGAGCGCTACGTCCCGGGGGGGACCCGGGCCCCGGTGCCCACCGTGCTGGCCGTGGGCCGCCTGGTCCCGGTCAAGCGCCTCGAGCTCCTCATCGACGCCGTGGCCACGGCCCAGCGCAGCGTGCCCGGCCTGCGCGCCGTGGTCGTGGGCGAGGGCTACGAGCGGCCCCGCCTGGAGGCCAAGATCCGGGCCGTGGGGGGCGACGCCTGGATCGACCTGGCCGGCCACGTGAGCGACGACGCCCTGGCCGAGCACTACCGCCGGGCCTGGGTGGTGGCCAGCACGTCGCTGCGCGAGGGCTGGAACATGACCATCACCGAGGCCGGGGCGTGCGGGACCCCGGCCGTGGTGTCCGACATCGCCGGCCACCGCGACGCCCTGGTGGACGGGGTGAGCGGCCTGCTCGTCGACCCCGGCGACGCCTTCGCCGACGCCCTGGTGCGGGTGCTCTCCGACCACGCCCTGCGCCAGAGCCTGGCCAGCGGGGCCCTGGCCCGGGCCCGGGCCCTCACCTGGGACGCCACCGCCGCCTCGGCCCTCGAGGCCCTGGTGGAGGAGAGCGGGCGCACCCGGCGAGCCACCCCCCGGCCGCGCCGCTCGTAACCCGCCTGGCACCGTCCTCGGTGACCGCTGGGCAGTGGATCGGTTCGAATCCGGCCGCTCAGGCCGCCTCGGCCACGACGGCGGCCGCTCGGCGGTTCGCATCGGCGGGCTTGCGTGACCGCTTCGGCATGACTCCGCGGTACTCCTGCGCTCAAGGTGGGACGATGGAGCGATGGGATGGCTGCGAAAGATCGGCCGGGGGGAACGAGCCGTACTCATCGTCGCCCTGGGGGCCGCTTTCGGCCTCCTCGGCGAGTACACCGTCGCCAGCCTCAACACCCCGATCGGATGGGTCGCCTACGCCCCTCTCAACCAAACCACCCTGAGCGGCTCGGTCTCACACTGGGCCGACTACCTCATCCTCGTCGGGTTCATCGCCTTGTGGGCCGTGCTCTCGCTCGGCATCCTCCGGGCTGGCCGGCGTCATCCGTCGGATTCGAACCCACCCACGACCGACCGTTGAGCGAGGGGCGGGCCGGGCGGAGGTCGGGGGCGCAAGCCCAGGGAACGGCCGCACCGAAGCGCCGGCGTGAAGAGGGCGCGAGCCGGCCACCCTGGTTGGGGAGAACCCGTAGAGAGGTCCCTTCGTTGCCGACCTGGGCTTGCGCGCCCGCGCTCGGGCGGCTCGGGGCCCCCTAGGAGCGCCGTCGCCGCACCGCCTCGATGCCGGCGTCGGCCACCAGGAAGACGATGGCCGTCCAGGCCAGGACGTTGGCCGTCTCGAAGTGGTTGGTCCACCCGGCCGGGACGACGTGGTGGGTGGCCTGGACCACCACCACGAAGAGCATGGCCCCCACGGCGAAGCCCACCACGCCCAGGCCCAGCACCCCCCGCAGACGGGGCACGGCCAGGGCCGCCGCCGCGCACAGGGCGATGCCCACGAAGACCGGGGCGAAGACCGACTGGGGCACGAGGACCGCCGCCACCAGCCCGCACACCGCCCCCAGGATCCCGGCCTGCCACAGGGGCAGGGCCCGGTCGTCGGCGAAGGGACTGACCAGGACGGGCAGGGCCAGGTCGTCCTGTGCCGCGGCCGGGGGCGGCACGGCCGCCACGACCGCCGGGGGCGGCTCCTCCTCGTCGTCGCCACCGGCCCGGCGGCGCCGGCGGGGGCGCACCGCCAGGACCAGGCACGCCAGGGTCACCAGGGCCGACACGAGGAGCAGGACGTCCTCGTTGAACTGCGGGGTCCACTTGAGGGTGACGTCCATGGTGGCCCCAGTGGGGGTCACCAGCCACCCGTTGGCGAACCCGTCCACCAGCATGGGGGTGCCGAGGGCGTGGCCCGTGCCGTCCACGGTGGCCCGCCACCCGTCGTTGATGCTCTGCCCCAGCACCAGCCAGAAGGGGTGGGTGGCCCCGGTGATGCGCAGGTGCATCTTGGTGGTGCTCGACGACAGCACCCGGACCTCGGGGGTGGGGCCCGGGGTGGGGGCGGCCACGCCCGGGACGCCCGGGGTGAGCTGGGCCAAGGGGGGCACGGTGGCGCCGGCCCCGCCCCCCGGGGCCGAGTCGAGGACCAGCTGGTCCAGGTCGAGGCCCGTCCCGTCGCCGGGGGTGGCCAGCACCACGTGGGAGCCGGCCTGGAGGGTGAGCCCGTGGGCGTCGGGGCCGCACGCCGTCACCGACAGGGCCGAGCCGGCCAGGGCGGCGGCGGTGGTCCCGGTGACCCGGACCGAGACGGGCGAGCCGTCCACGGTGAGGAGGTCGGAGCGGCACGCCCCGGGCAGGGCGGCCGGGGCGGGGGACACCGTGGTGCCGGGCACGCCCAGC
>DATJOV010000145.1:0-2352 GCA_035506735.1 Acidimicrobiales bacterium
ATCTCGGGCTCGTCGAGCTGGTAGTAGCGCTCGTTGTGGTGGGCGATGCTCCGGCGCAGCTCCGCCGCCTCCCGGTCGGGCGACGCCGACCCGGCGCCGCCCGCCCTGTCCGCCCTGTGCGCCACCGCCTTCGGAGCGTACCGGGGCTCAGCCGGCGTCGACGATGGCGGCCCCCACGACGAGCTCGGGGTCGGCGACGTCGTAGAAGGCGACGGTCTGGCCCGGGGCGGGGCGGGGCTGGGGCTCGTCGAGGACGAAGGCCGACCCGTCCCATCTCCCCGGGACGGCCCGGCCGTGGGCGCTGGTCTGGGCCCGGGCCCGGCCACCGGGACGCAGCGGTGGGCCGCTCCACGCCGGGTCGCGCACGGGCACCCGCCCCGCCAGGACGTCGTGGCGCCGGCCCACGGCGATGCGGCGGGCCGGGGCGTCCACCGCCACGGCGTAGCGGCGCTGGCCGTCGACGGACAGGCCCAGGCCCCGGCGCTGGCCCACGGTGACGAGCTCCATGGCGGGCACCGTGCCCACCACCGCCCCCGTCCCCACCTCGACCAGCTCGGCCGGGTGCAGATCGGTCCGGTCGGCCAGGAAGTCGCGACGGGACCGCTCCCCGCCGATGAAGCACACGTCCTGGCTGTCGGGCTTGTCCGCCGTGCGCAGCCCCAGGGCCCGGGCCCGCTCCCGCACCTCGGCCTTGGTCCGCTCGCCCACCGGGAGCAGGAGGCGGCCGAGCACCTCGGGGCCCAGCATGGCCAGCACGTAGGACTGGTCCTTGGCGGCGTCGACCCCCCGGCGCAGGCGGGGGGTCCCCTCCCCCCCCGGGGCGGCGGCGACCCGGGCGTGGTGCCCGGTGGCCAGGGCGTCGAAGCCGAGCCGGCGGGAGCGGTCCAGGAGACGGCCGAACTTGATGTGCCGGTTGCAGGCGATGCAGGGGTTGGGCGTCCGCCCGGCGGCGTGCTCGGCCACGTACGGCCCCACCACCGCCTCCTCGAAGGCCTCGGTCAGGTTGAAGACGTGGTGGTCCAGCCCCAGCTGCCCCGCCACCCGCCGGGCGTCCTCGGTGTCGGCCACCGAGCAGCAGCCCCGGTCCGACGCCCCGCCCCACAGCTTCAGGGTGGTGCCGACCACCTCGTGGCCCTCGTCCGCCAGGAGGGCGGCGGCCACGGACGAGTCGACGCCCCCCGACATGGCCACCAGCACCCGCATGGCGCCCAGCGTAGGGGGGACACCGCACCCCGGGCCCGGTCACCACCCTGGCCACACCACCCACAGTGATGATCGTTTGCATCAGACAATTCTCGACGAACCCCGTGCGAGGGCTGGCATCTCCACCGGCCAACAGGTCAGACTTCCATCACTGAGCGCAATCCTCTAAATGCTTATAGTGGTATTTAGGGGACGATCGAGCACGAGCGGAGGGCGGTCCGGACAGTGAGCGAGCCCCCACCTGCCACCGGCCCGCCGGCCGACGGCCACGGACTGCTGGTCCGCTGGGCCCGGGCCTGCCGGGACCGGTCCCTCGATCCCGGATCGTGCCGCGGGCCCGAGGCCGCCCTGGTGGCCGCCATGGTGGAGACGGCCCTGGACCGGGGGGTGGTCACGCCCGACCTGGCCCGGGCCGTGCGCACCTGGGCCGCCCTCCGGGACGGTCCGGCCGAGGCCCTGGCCTGCCTGGGAGCGCTGCGCCGGGCCGCGGCCCAGGCGGCCCGCACCGATGCCGGGACGGACCTGTTCGAGCACCTCGGCGCCCAGGCGGTCGAGGCGGCCGCCGTGGCCCTGCGGCGGGCGGCCCGGGCCGATCCCCTGACGGGGTGCGGCAACCGCCTGGCCCTGGAGGAAGACCTGTCCCGGGCCATGGGGTCGGCCCGGCGCTCCGGCCTCGACGTCGCCGTGGCGGTGGTGGACCTCGACGGTCTCAAGGCCGTCAACGACTCCCAGGGCCACGCCGCCGGGGACGCCGCCCTGGTGGCACTGGTGGGCGCCCTGCGCCGCAGCCTGCGCGGCATCGACGCCCTCTACCGGATCGGGGGGGACGAGTTCGTGGTCCTGGCCCCCTCCACCGGCGTGGTGGGGGCCATGGCCATGCTGCGGCGGGCGGCGTCGCACGGGGGCCCGCCCTTCAGCTGGGGCGTGGCCGGGCTGGTGGGGTCGGACCCGGGCACGTGGACCGGCCCGGCCGACCTCCTGGCGGCGGCCGACGCCGACCTCTACGCCCGCCGGCGGGCCCGGCGGCGGGCGGGGAGGGCCCCGGCCCGGCGCAGGGTGGCCGCCGCGCTGGCCACGGGGTGCCTGCTCGTGACCGGGACGGCGGCGGCCCTGGGCCACGCCGGGGGCGGGGCGGGGCCGGGCAGGGCG
>DATJOV010000146.1:0-6084 GCA_035506735.1 Acidimicrobiales bacterium
CGCGCTCCTCCACGGTGGCGCCCACCACCACCGTCCCGTCGCCCCGGGGGACCATGTACACCGACGCCCCGTGCACGATGCCCCGCACCGTGGTGCCGAGCGGGGGGGCGTCGGCGGTGGGGCCGAGCCGGAGGATCTGGCCCTTCACGGGACGCACGGCCGGCACGGCGCCGGCGGGCAGCCCGGCGATGTCGCCGGACCAGCACCCCGCGGCCAGCACCACGTGACGGGCCGACAGCACGGCGCCGTCGTCGAGGGCGACGTCGACGCCGTCGCCGTGGCAGTCGACGGCGCCGACGCGGCTCCGTCGCAGGCGGGCGCCGGCGGCGGTGGCGGCGTGGACGAGCGCCTCCACCAGCAGCCGGTTGTCGACCTGGTGGTCACCGGCCACCCAGATCGCCCCCCGCACGCCGGGGGACAGGGCGGGCTCGCGTCGGCGGGCGTCCCGTCCGCTCAACCACTGGGCCTCCAGTCCCAGTTGGACCTGGAAGCGGTGCAGCTCGGCCGCCCAGGCCCGGTCGCCGTCGTCGGCGGCCACGATGAGCGTGCCGCTGTCGCGGTAGCCGACGTCGGCGCCCGCGGCCGCCACGACCTCGGCCGCGAAGGCGGGCCAGCGCGCCGCCGAGGCCAGGGCGAGCGACAGGAGCGGCTCCTCGCCGTAGTGCACCTCGCTCACCGGAGCCAGCAGCCCGGCCGCCGCCCACGACGCCCCCCGGCCCGGCTCGGGGTCGACGACGACCACGTCCATGGCGCGCTGGGCCAGGCGCCACGCCGCCGCCAAGCCGATGACGCCGCCCCCCACCACCACCGCGTCGAGCTGCGGAGCGGGGGCGCGGCGCGGTGCCGTCACGGTCGGGGGCGAGGCCGCTCGAGAGCGGACCGGGGACCCCGCCCCGGTGGAGGTCGGCGGTGCGCGTGGTGGTGCTCCACGCGGGGTATCCTACGAGCGCTGCAGCAGGGCCAATGTCGTCCCGGGCGTCAGCGACCCGCCTCCACGGGCCCGACCCACGGACAGACTGAGACGACACCGATGGACCTCGCACACCCCACGCGCCTCGAACGTGGACGACGCGCCCCGCTGTATCGGCCCGAGTTCGAGCACGACGCCTGTGGCATCGCGTTGGTGGCGGATCTGCACGGGCGCCCCAGCCACGACCTGGTGGACCAGGCCCTGCGGGCCCTCGAGCACCTCGCGCACCGGGGCGCCACGGGCGCCGAGGTCGCCACCGGCGACGGGGCCGGGATCCTGACCCAGGTCCCCCACCGCTTCCTGGCCGGCGCCGTGGACTTCGCCCTGCCCGAGCCCGGTCGCTACGCCACGGGGATGGTGTTCCTCCCCACCGACGAGGACGACGCGGCCAAGGCGCAGCGCGCGGTGGAGGACATCGCCGCCGAGGAGGGGATGGTGGTGTCGGGCTGGCGCCCGGTGCCCGTCGCCCCCGACGGCCTGGGGGTGAGCGCCCGCCTGGCCCTGCCCCTGTTGCGCCAGGTGGTGATGGCGCCCGCCCCGGGCACGGTGGTGGAGGACGCGCTGGCGCTCGACCGGCTGGCCTTCTGCGTGCGCAAGCGCGTCGAGCACGAGGTGCACGGCGTGTACGTGGCGTCGCTGTCGGCCCGCACCATGGTGTACAAGGGCATGCTCACCGGACACCAGTTGCGCGAGTTCTTCCTCGACCTGTCCGACCCCGCCTTCGACAGCGCCCTGGCCCTGGTGCACTCGCGCTTCTCCACCAACACCTTCCCGTCGTGGCCGCTGGCCCACCCCTACCGCTACCTGGCCCACAACGGCGAGATCAACACCCTGCGGGGCAACCGCAACTGGATGCGGGCCCGCGAGGCCCTCCTCGGAAGCGACCTCTTGCCCGGGGACCTCGAGCGGCTCTTCCCCATCTGCGACCCCGAGGGCAGCGACTCGGCCACCTTCGACGAGGTCCTGGAGCTGCTGCACCTGGGGGGACGGAGCCTGCCCCACGCCGTGCTCATGATGATCCCCGAGGCGTGGGAGAACCACACCACCATGGACCCCGCCCGCCGGGCCTTCTACCGCTTCCACGCCTCGCTCATGGAGCCCTGGGACGGCCCCGCCGCCGTGGTCTTCACCGACGGCACCGTGGCCGGGGGCGTCCTCGACCGCAACGGCCTGCGCCCGGCCCGCTACTGGGTCACCGACGACGGGCTGGTGGTGCTGGCATCGGAGGTGGGCGTGCTCGACCTCGACCCCGCCACCGTGGTGCGCAAGGGGCGGCTCCAGCCCGGGCGCATGTTCCTGGTGGACACGGCCCAGGGCCGCATCGTCGACGACGGCGAGATCAAGGCCCGGCTGGCGGCCGAGCACCCCTACGGGCGGTGGCTGGAGGAGGGCCAGGTCACCCTGGACGAGCTCCCGCCCCGGCGCATGCTCACCCCCCAGCACGCCTCGGTCGTGACCCACCAGCGCCTGTTCGGCTACACCGACGAGGAGCTGCGCCTCATCCTGGGGCCCATGGCCCGCAACGGCACCGAACCGGTGGGCTCGATGGGCCAGGACGCCACCATGGCCGCCCTGTCCCTGCGCCCCCGCCTGGTCTTCGACTACTTCACCCAGCTCTTCGCCCAGGTCACCAACCCGCCCCTCGACGCCATCCGGGAGGAGCTCGTCACCTCGGGGCGCTCCAAGCTGGGCCCCGAGGCCAACCTGCTCGAGCCCAGCGCCGCCTCGTGCCGCCAGATCATCCTGCCCTATCCGGTCATCGACAACGACGAGCTGGCCAAGCTGGCCTACGTCAACGAGCACGGGGAGACCCCGGGCTACGACGCCTTCGCCATCGACGGCCTGTACGAGGTCGAGGGCGGGGGCGAGGCCCTGCGGGCCGCCGTCGAGGACGTGCGCCGCCGGGTGAGCATCGCCATCGCCCTGCGCTCCAACGTCATCGTCCTCTCGGACCGCAACTCCAACGCCCGGCTGGCCCCCATTCCCTCGCTCCTGCTCACCGCGGCCGTGCACGAGCACCTGGTGCGGGAGAAGACCCGCACCCGGGTGGGCCTCGTGGTGGAGACGGGTGACGCCCGCGAGGTGCACCACATCGCCCTCCTCCTCGGGTACGGGGCGTCGGCGGTCAACCCCTACCTGGCCTTCGAGACCATCGACGACATGATCGCCCACACCACCCTGCTGGAGGGGGTGTCGCCGCGCCAGGCCCGGAGCAACTACATCAAGGCCGCCTGCAAGGGCGTGATCAAGATCATGTCCAAGATGGGCGTGTCCACGGTGGCCTCCTACACCGGGGCCCAGATCTTCGAGGCGGTGGGGCTGGCCCCCGAGGTGGTGGACGAGTACTTCACCGGCACCGTGAGCCGCATCAGCGGGGTGGGCCTCGACGTCCTGGCCGAGGAGGTGGCGGCCCGCCACCGCCTGGCCCACCTGGGGCGCCCCACCGAGCGGGCCCACCGTGAGCTCGAGGTGGGGGGGGAGTACCAGTGGCGGCGCGAGGGGGAGTACCACCTCTTCAACCCGAAGACCGTGTTCAAGCTCCAGCACGCCACCCGGGCCAAGCGCTACGACGTCTTCAAGGAGTACACCCGGCTCGTCGACGACCAGGCCGCCCAGCTCGCCACCCTGCGGGGGCTCCTCCGCCTGCGCACCGGGGCCCTGCCCCCGGTGGCGGTGGAGGAGGTGGAGCCGGTCTCGTCCATCGTGCGGCGCTTCGCCACCGGGGCCATGTCCTACGGGTCGATCTCGGCCGAGGCCCACGAGACCCTGGCCATCGCCATGAACCGCCTGGGGGGCAAGTCCAACACGGGCGAGGGGGGCGAGGACGCCGATCGCTTCGTCCCCGACGCCAACGGGGACCTGCGCCGCAGCGCCGTCAAGCAGGTGGCCTCGGGCCGCTTCGGGGTCACGAGCGAGTACCTGGTCAACGCCGACGACCTCCAGATCAAGATCGCCCAGGGGGCCAAGCCGGGCGAGGGGGGCCAGCTCCCCGGGCACAAGGTCTACCCCTGGATCGCCAAGACCCGGTTCTCGACCCCGGGGGTGGGGCTCATCTCGCCCCCTCCCCACCACGACATCTACTCCATCGAGGACATCGCCCAGCTCATCCACGACCTCAAGTCGGCCAATCCCGCCGCCCGGGTCCACGTCAAGCTGGTGGCCGAGGTGGGGGTGGGCACGGTGGCGGCGGGGGTGGCCAAGGCCAAGTCCGACGTGGTGCTCATCTCCGGCCACGACGGGGGCACGGGGGCGAGCCCCCTCACCTCCATCAAGCACGCCGGCATCCCGTGGGAGCTGGGCCTGGCCGAGACCCAGCAGACCCTGGTCCTCAACGGCCTGCGGGACCGCATCGTGGTGCAGGTGGACGGGCAGCTCAAGTCGGGCCGCGACGTTGTGGTGGCGGCCCTGCTCGGGGCCGAGGAGTTCGGCTTCGCCACCGCCCCCCTGGTGGTGTCGGGCTGCATCATGATGCGCGTCTGCCACCTCGACACCTGCCCCGTGGGCATCGCCACCCAGAACCCCACGCTCCGGGCCCGCTTCAGCGGCACCCCCGAGTTCGTGGAGCAGTTCTTCGAGTACATCGCCGAGGAGGTGCGCGAGCACCTGGCCGCCCTGGGACTGCGCTCCCTGGAGGAGGCGGTGGGGCGGGTCGACCTGCTCGACACGGTCGACGCCACCGCCCACTTCAAGGCCCGGGGCCTGGACCTGGCCCCCGTGCTGGCCGTGCCCGAGGAGGGCCCGCCCACCGACCGCCACTGGTGCCGGGTCCAGGACCACGGCCTCGACGCCGCCCTCGACCACCGCTTCCTCGAGGCGTGCCGGCCCGCCATCGAGCACGGGCGGCGGGTCGAGCTGGAGCTGCCCATCGCCAACGTGGACCGCACCGTGGGGACCCTGCTCGGCTACGAGATCACCAGGGCCCGGGGGGCGGCCGGGCTCCCCGACGACACCGTGGTGCTCACCCTGCGGGGCTCCGCCGGCCAGAGCTTCGGGGCCTTCGTGCCCCGGGGGGTGACGTTGCGGCTGGTGGGCGACGCCAACGACTACCTGGCCAAGGGGCTCTCGGGGGGGCGGGTCGTCGTGCGCCCGCCCGAGGTCTCCCCCTTCGCGGCCGAGGAGCAGATCATCGCCGGCAACGTCATCCTGTACGGGGCCACGGCGGGGGAGTGCTACGTGCGGGGCCAGGTGGGCGAGCGCTTCTGCGTGCGCAACTCGGGCGCCACGGCCGTGGTGGAGGGGGTGGGCGACCACGGGTGCGAGTACATGACGGGGGGCAGGGTGGTGGTCCTCGGCCCCACGGGACGCAACTTCGGGGCCGGGATGTCGGGGGGCGTGGCCTACGTCTACGACCCCGACCGCACCTTCTCGGAGCGGGTGAACTTCGAGATGGTGGACCTCGAGCCCCTCGACGAGGACGACTGCCGCTGGCTGGCCGAGATCGTGGCCACCCACGGGCGCGAGACCGGGTCGGCCGTGGCCGAGCGCCTGCTCGGGTCGTGGGAGACGGCCCTCGGGGACTTCGTGAAGGTCATGCCGCGCGACTACCGGCGGGTGCTCGAGGCCACCCGGCGCGCCGTGGAGCAGGGCGTGTCGGTGGACGAGGCGGTCATGGCCGCCGCCCACGGCTGAGGCGGGGGACGTCATGGGCAAGCCCAGCGGGTTCCTCGACTACGGCCGCTCGCTCCCGCCCCGGCGCCCCGTGCCGGTGCGGCTGCGGGACTGGCGCGAGGTGTACGAGCCCTTCCCCGAGGAGGACACCCGCCGCCAGGGGGCCCGCTGCATGGACTGCGGCATCCCCTTCTGCCACGAGGGGTGCCCCCTCGGCAACCTCATCCCGGAGTGGAACGACCTCGTCTACCGGGGGGACTGGCCGGCGGCGGTGGAGCGCCTGCACGCCACCAACAACTTCCCCGAGTTCACCGGCCGGCTGTGTCCCGCCCCGTGCGAGGGTGCGTGCGTGCTCGGCATCAACGCCGATCCGGTGACGATCGAGCGCATCGAGTACGAGATCGCCGAGCGCGCCTTCGCCGAAGGATGGGTCACGCCCCAGACCCCGGCGCTGGCCACCGGCAAGTCGGTGGCCGTGGTCGGCTCGGGGCCCTCGGGCCTGGCCT
>DATJOV010000147.1:0-17444 GCA_035506735.1 Acidimicrobiales bacterium
CACCCGGGGCACCGGTCCGGACCGCCCCTCGAGGACCTCCAGGAGGGCCCCGGTGTCGAGGTGGTCGGCCACGAGGTCGGCCAACCGGTCGATGCGGGCCCGGCGCCAGGCGGCGAAATCGGTGCCGGGGGCGGCCACGAAGGCCCGGCCCGAGGCCGCCGCCACCTCGGCCAGGTAGCCCCGGCGCCACCCGTCGTTCTCGAACAGGCCGTGCCACGAGGTGCCCGCCACCGAGCCCACCCGACAGCCCTCGCCCGGGAGCAGGGGCTCGCCCCCGACGACCTCGACCCGGCCGTGGCGGATCTCGTAGCCGCCCACCTCCGCCCCGTCGGGCAGCCGGCGGCGGGGCCGGGCCAGCACCTTGTCGGGGCCGAACACGGTGCGCAGGGGCAGGAGGCCCAGGCCCGGCACCTCCCCCGCCCCGCTCTCGACGGTGTCCTCGATGGTGGTCCCGAGCATCTGGAAACCACCGCACACCCCCAGGACGCAGAGGCCCCGGGCGGCGCGGGCCGCCAGGGCCCGGTCGAAGCCCCGCTCCCGCACCCACGCCAGGTCGGCCACCGTGGCCCGGGTCCCGGGCAGGAGCACGAGGTCGGCGTCGCCCAGCTCCTCGGGCCGCCGGACCAGGCGCACCACCACCCCGGGCTCGGCCCGGAGGGGGTCGAGGTCGGTGAGGTTGCTGGCCCGGGGCAGGTGCACCACCGCCACCCGCAGCACCTCGTCCCCCCGGGGCGGGCCCGGTCCGGCCTCGGGCGCCACGTCGAGGGAGTCCTCGGCGTCGACGGCCACGCCCTCCACCAGGGGGAGCACCCCGTAGGTGGGGCGCCCCGTGGCGGCGCCCAGCATGGCCAGCCCGGGGGAGAGGATCCCGGGGTCGCCCCGGAATCGGTTCACCACGAAGCCGTGCACGAGGTCCTGGTCGGGCCCGTCGAGCAGGGCCAGGGTCCCGGCGAAGGCGGCGAAGACCCCGCCCCGGTCGATGTCGCCCACCACCACGGCCGGCACCCCGGCGGCCCGGGCGAACCCCAGGTTCACGATGTCGCCGGCGCGGAGGTTGATCTCGGCCGGGCTCCCGGCCCCCTCGCACACCACGACGTCGTGGCGGGCCCGCAGGGACCGGTAGGCCTCGACCACGAGGTCGAGCAGCGCCGCCTTCTCCTCCCACCCCCGGCGCCCGCCCAGCTCGCCGGCGGGGTGACCGAGGACCACCAGCTGGCTCGTCCCCCCCGTCCCGGGCTTGAGCAGGACGGGGTTCATGGCCACCTCGGGCTCGACGCCGGCCGCCCACGCCTGGACCGCCTGGGCCCGGCCGATCTCCCCCCCGTCGGCCGTCACGTAGGAGTTGAGGGACATGTTCTGGGCCTTGAAGGGCGCCACGGCCACGCCCTGGCGCGCCAGCCACCGGCACAGCCCGGTGACGAGGGTGGTCTTGCCCGCCCCGGAGCTCGTGCCGAGGACCAGCAGCGAGCCCGCCGTGGTCACGCCCGACCCCCTCGGGACCGGGGGGGGCGCCCCGACACCGTCAGTACTCGATGCCCTTGATGGCCCCCACGCCCCGCTGGTAGGCGTGCTTGACCATGGTCATCTCCGTGACGGTGTCGGCCAGGGCCACCAGCTCCTCGGGGGCGTCGCGCCCGGTCACCACCACATGGGTGGCGGGGGACCGCCCGGTGATGCCGGCCACCACGTCCTCCACGGCCACCCAGCCGTAGTTCACCACGTAGGTGAGCTCGTCCAGGATGAGCAGGTCGTAGTCCCCCGAGGCCAGCTTGGCCCGGGCCACGCCCCAGGCGTGGCGGTTCTTGGCCGCCGACTCGTCGAGGTCGTCGGACTCCCACGTGAAGCCGTCCCCCAGGGTCCACCAGTCCACCCCGAGGTGGTCGGCCAGCTTGCGCTCACCGGTGTTCCACTTGCCGCTCTTCATGAACTGGACCACGCCCACCCGCCAGCCCCGGGCCCAGCCCCGGGCCATGACGCCGAAGGCGGCCGAGGACTTGCCCTTGCCGTCGCCGGTGTTGATGAGCACCACCGAGTCCACCCGGACCCTGGGGGGACGCTCGTGGTGCCGGGGCAGCGGGGTGCGCACCTCGGGTGCCGGCCCCCCTGCGTCGTCGGGGCTCATGCCGCCGCCTGCACGGGGTGGGCCCGCAGCTCGGCCGCAACGTCCTGGAGCAGGACCACCACCCGTGGGCCCCAGCGCGAGGCGATGTCGTCGTTGAGCCCGAGCACCCGGCCGTCGTGCACCGCCCCCATGGTGCCCCATCCGGGGCGGGCCGCCACCGTGGCCGCCGACTGCCCGCAGCACAGGGTGTCGGCCAGCAAGATGTAGTCGGGGTCGGCCTTGACGATGAACTCGGCGTTGAGCTGGGGGTAGCCCCCGCTGGCGGCGGCCCCGCTGGCGGCGTCGGCGATGCTCTTCAGCCCCAGGAGGCCGAGGAGCTGACCCACGAACGTGGACGAGGTCACCGAGTAGTAGGTCTGGTCGAGCTCGTAGTAGTAGCTGAGCGGGTGGGCCGGCCTGGGGGTGGCGGCCACGATCCCGGCGATCCTGCTCTTGATGCCCGCCACCTCCCGGCGGGCCTGGGTGACGTGGCCCGTGGCCTGCCCCAGCTGGTCGAACTGGCTGTAGGCCTGGGCCAGGTCGGTGGCGGCGGGGTCGATGAGGACGGGGATGCCGATGGCCTTGAGCTGGGAGCTCAGGCCGGAGATGTCCTGGGACGCCACCACCAGGTCGGGCTTGTAGCCGGCGATGGCCTCGACGTTGGGGCTGTTGCCGTCCAGGGCCGTCATGGGCGTGCCCTCGGGGTAGTCCGAGTACTTGTCCACGGCCTTGACCTGGCTGCCGGCCCCGATGGCGTAGAGCATCTCGGTGGCGGTGGGCGACAGCGACACGATGGCCCGGGGACGGTGGGGGACGGCCACGGCGCCGTCGGCGGCGTGGATGGTCACCGGGAACCCCCCTCCCCCAGCCGCGGGCGGCGAACCCTGGGCCGAGGTGCTCGCACAGGACGCCAGGCCGACCACCACGAGCGGGACGAGCAGCGCCGTGCAGCGCCGGGACAGGTGGACCATGGATCATCCTCCATCGGTTCGCGGAGGACGAAGTGCGCCCGCTGCGATACCGAGGCGGTATCCAACGAACCGCCCTTCCTCCGAGGGACTGGTTTCGTCGATGCACGACAGGCGTCCGGGCTCGCCCCCACCAGCGGGAGCAGTACCGTTGCGGGACAGCGCCGGGTTCTCACCGGTCTTCGCTGCTCGGGCATCACCCCGGCTGGCGACCGAGGCGGGCGCAAGCTACCGCGCCCGGTCGGGCCCTGCAATACCCCGGCCCCCGCTCCCGGCGCGCCGGGCGCGGGCGCCTCAGCGCCCGGTCGATCCGTCGATCAGCTCGCGCAGGATGTCGGCGTGCCCGGCGTGACGGGCCGTCTCCTCGAGGAGGTGCAGGAGAACCCACCGCAACGTCACCGGAGGGTCGCCGGCGCCACGGGCCGGCTCGTCCAGCGAGGCGGTGGCGTCCACCACGGCGTCGACGCGCCCCCATGTGGCCCGGTAGGCGGCCACGGCGGCGTCGAGCGGGCCGGCACCGGCCCGGGCCGGTGCGGTGGCATCGGGGGCGGCGCCGGGCCGACCGGCGAAGCGCTGCAGCACCCAGGTGGTCTCGGCCTCGGCCATGTGCCCGACGAGCCACAGGAGCGACGTCCCCGATCCCACCGGGGCCCGGCGCGCCGCGGCGTCGTCGACGCCGCTCACCGTGCGCACGAGCGACTCCCGTCGGTACTGGAGGAGGGCCATGACCGTGCTCCGCTCGTCGGCGGCGAGGCGGGGGGGCTTGGTGTCCGGCACGGTCCGATCCTAGGGACGGCGCCCGAGCGGGGCGCCGGTGGAGCCGGTGCGGGCGGTCGGTCCTAGGCGGCCCGGCGCCGGAGCCGCGACGCCGCCAGACGGCGGCCCGCCCCGTCGAGCACGAGCCCGAGCCCGATACCGAGCATCCACACGTCCTTGCTGACGGCCGTGCCCTGGGGAGTGGGCCACACGCTCCCCTCCCGGCGCATGCCCGGGACCCGGGCGTACAGCCCGAGCAGGCCCCCGGCGAAGGCGCTCAGGACGAGCCCCGCCGTGGCGGTGGGGACCAGGGGCAGGAGCAGGGCCGAGCCCGTGGCCATCTCCCCCGCCGCCAGGAGGCGGGTGAACTCGGTGGGAGGAAGGCGTTTCACGGCCGGGTAGGCGGTGGTGGCCATGGCGTGCAGGGCCTGGGCCCGCTCCTCGTCGGCGTGCCACTTCTCCCAGCCGGCATGGAGGATGTAGGCCCCGGTGGTACAGCGAAGGGGCACTTCCCGCAGCTTCATGAGGATCCTTTCCCGAGATCGGACCGCCGGCGCGCCGCCCGCGCCGCGTCCCGGAGGTGGCCGCACCCCGGCTGCCCGCCGCCACGGCCGTCCCCGTGTCTACCCGGTGGCACCGGCCTTCACACCCGGGCGCCACGGCCGGGGCGCCCGCCTCCCGGTGGTCCGGGCCGCCGGCCCCGTCAATCGACGGTGAAGGTCTTGGTGCTCGTGGCCACGCCGCCCGAGGTGGTCACGGTGATGTGCCCCGACGACGCCCCGGCCGGCACCGTCACCGCCACACGGCCCCCGGTGTTGGTGGTGACCGTGGCCACCACGCCGTTGAAGGACACCTGCGTCACGTTCCACAGGCGGTGGCCGATGATGGTCACCGCCGACCCCACGGCCCCGTCGCGGGGGGAGAAGCCCTTGATCTTGGGGGCCATGTTGGACTGCCGGTGATGGTGCAGCCCGAGGTGGTCCCCGGGGAGGTAGGCGCCGCCCTCGGTGGTGGTGGTGGAGGCGGCGACGCTGCCCGCCGGCGGCTTGGTGGTGGTCGTGGCGCCGGTGGCCCCGCTCCCGGTGGCGCCGGTGGTGTCCGGGCCCAGGGCCTCGGCACCGATCCCACCGGTGGTGCGCGGCAACGTGGTGAGCGGGCTGTGGGCGGCGGCGGCGGCGGCGGGGTAGGTGACGCGGGGGCGCGACGCCGAGATGGCCTGGGCGCCGATGGTGAAGTCGGCGGGATGCTTGCCGCTGATCTTGAGCTCGGCGGGGACGGCGGCGGCCGGCAGCCGGAAGACGAGGCAGCCGGTCACCGAGGCCCCGGGCTGGAGCACCCCGAAGAGGGGCAGGCCCAGGCAGTCGGTGACCGGGAACTTCTTGGTGTTGCGGGCCAGGAAGGCCTGCTTCTGCGAGTCCACCAGCTTGGACAGGGTGTAGATGTTGTTGAAGTACTTGGCCGAGGCGGCCGTGTTGCGCACGGTGAGCTCCACCGCCACCAGCTCATGGCCCGCCGCGATCTCCTCGGCGTAGTAGGTCGCCGGGTTGGAGGGCGAGACCACCTTGTCCAGGGTGATGGTCCCCCCCATGGCCTCGAGCGACGTCCCCACCGCACCGGTGGGGGCCGACCCGCAGGCGCTCAGGACCAGGGCCACACAACCAAGGACGCCCGCGCACAACCAGCCTCGTCGCACTGCAACCGCACCCCCCGACGTCGCCCCTCGGGCGCCATTCTCTCACTTGCGGAGCCCGAGCGCAGCCGCCCGGGGGGGAATCTCCGCCTCCCGACGGGCTCCGTCCCAGCCCAGAGGCCCTGTCGGGGCCGGCCCGGCCCGCACCGGACCCTGGACGGGGTCCGACGGGGGACCCCGGGGCGGGAGCCTCAGCGGCCGGACCAGTGGGGCGCCCGGCGCTCGGCCGCCGCCGTCAGGCCCTCGGCCGCGTCGGCGCTGGCCGCCACCACCAGGCGCATGGTCTCGGCGAAGCGGATGGCCTCGAGCGGGGGGAGGGTGGCGGCCCGGGCCGCCACCTCCTTGGTGGCGCGCTGGGCCAGGGGCGCCCCGGCCACCAGGCGCTCGGCCAGCCGTTCGGCCTCGGCCACGAGGTCGTCGTGGGGGACGACCCGCCACACCAGGCCGATGCGGAGGGCGTGCTCGGCGTCCACGGGTTCCCCCGTGAGCAGGAGCTCCATGGCATCGGCCCAGCCCACCCGGCGCGGCAGTCGCAGGGCTCCGACCATGGCGGGGACACCCAGCCGCACCTCGGGGTAGCCGAAGACGGCGCGCTCGCTGGCCAGGACGAAGTCGCACCACGTCACCAGGGTGAGGCCGTAGCCGAGGCAGTGCCCGTTGACGGCGGCGATGACGGGCTTGTGGATCTCCCACCCGCTCTCGAAGGAGTTGAGGGTGGGCTTCTCCCAGAAGGTCCCGGGGAAGCTCCCCGTGGCGCCGGCCCCGTCACGGAGGTCGGCCCCGGCACAGAAGGCCCGCCCGGCCCCGGTCACGATGGCCACCCAGGCCTCCTCGTCGTCGCGCAGACGGGCGAAGGCGGCGTTCAGGTCGCGGCGTAGCTCGCCGTTGACGGCGTTGAGGACCTCGGGGCGGTTGTAGGTGATGGTGGCCACGTGGCCACGGCGCTCGTACAGGACGGTCTCGGCCATGGCGGAACGCTACCGACCGGCGGCCCTACAGGCCGGCGTCGGGGGGGCTCAGGGCCAGGCACAGGTCCTCCTCCGCCGTGGACACGGCGGGGGCGGCGGTGAGCGACGGCGGATCGAGGAAGGGCGGGCGGCGGGCGCCGAGGTCGAGGGTGTCGAGGAGGTTGGTGGCGTTGGCATCCCGGTTGGACAGGGCGGGCAGGTTCCACTTGGTCTCCACCAGCTTGAGGATCGAGGTGTGGTCCTTCACCACGTGCGAGACGTAGTTCCTCCGGGCCCAGGGCGACACCACCACGGCCGGCACCCGGAAGCCGGTCCAGCTGTAGTGGTCACCGTCGAGCTCGTCGTGGGGGACGTCGGGGAGGATGTCGTCGGGGGGCACGGCCGGCACGGGCGGGACGTGGTCGTAGTAGCCCCCGTGCTCGTCGTAGAGCCTCACCAGCACGGTGCGGGGCCAGGCCGGGCTGCGCATCACGGCGTCGATGACCGAGGCGGCGAAGGCCTCGCCCTCCCGGATGTCCTGGGGGTTCTCCTCCGAGCCCGTCTGGTAGTTGGGCTCGACCAGGCTGAACCCGGGGAGGTCGCCCGACGCGGCGTCGGTGAAGAACTGGCCGATGAGCTTGAAGTTGGCGGCGTTGGAGGTGGCGAGGTACGGGAAGAGCAGGCCCGTGGCCAGGGTGGTGTGGTAGTCGCGCCAGGTGATCCCGTAGTGGTCGAGCATCTCGAAGACGGTGCCGAACCCGCCCGGCCGGTACGTGGTGGCCTGCGGGTAGGAGTCGTCGACCAGCCCGAAGGCCGAGCCGGCGATGAGGAAGCGGCGGTTGGGATAGGTCTGGGCCATGGTGGAGCAGAACCACCGGTCGCACAGCGGGAAGGTCCGCCCCAGGGAGTAGTAGAAGGGCAGGTCCTCGCCGGTGAAGTAGGCCATGGGGTCGTTGCTGCCCTTGGCCACCACGAAGCCGTCGTTGTGGCCGTGGTCCCAGGACCCGTGGCTCACCGTCCAGTCCTGGGAGATCTCCACGCCGTTCTGGCACACCGAGTCGGCCCGGTACACCGGCACCGGTGTCCCCGCCGGCCCGGGGTTGGCGTTGGTGGGGGTGCCGCCGGGACCGAGGGTGAAGCCGTCGCCGCGCCCGAGCATGCCGAAGTAGTTGTCGAAGGAGTGGTTCTCCATCATGAGGACCACGACGTGGCGGAACTGGGGCAGCATGTCGGTCCCCGCCGGCCGGTGGGGGAAGGGGCGCTCCCCGGCCCGGCGGCTCACGGTGGGGCGGGCCGAGGCGGCGACGGCCCCCGGGGCGGAGACGGCCCCCGGGGTCCCCGAGCACGCCGCGGCGGCGACGCCGGCGCCGGCCACGGCCAGGCCGGCCGCGCCCCGCAGGAAGGCACGCCGGGCCAGGGGCGGGGGAGCCGCCCCGTCGGCGGGGCGGGGGGGGCGCGGCCCGGCCACGGTCAGGGTCCCCCGGCCTCGAGCACCCGCCGGGGGTGACGCCCGTCGACGTACCCGGTGAAGGGCGGGCGGATGTTGTAGCCGAGCAGCTCCTGGAGCCGGGGCTCGAGGCGCCGCACGGTGGCGGGCGGCACGGCCAGGACGTGGTTCTCCTGGGGGCGCAGCCACGACGCCACGTACTCGAGCACCACCCCCAGCCGGGGCCGGTCGGTGTCGTTGGCGCCGCCACCGTGCCAGAGGCTCCCCAGGTAGAAGAGGACCGAGCCCGCCGCCATGGTGGCGGGGACGGTGGGCGTGGTGGGCGAGGGCACCTCGTCGGTCCAGCGGTGGCTGCCGGCCACGATGCGGGTGGCGCCGTTGTCGGCCGTGAAGTCGTCCAGGGCCCACATGGTGTTCAGCACCACCTCGTCGTGGGGGCGGGGGAGGGGGTAGATCCCGTCGTCGTGGTGGAGGACCTGGGCCAGCTCCCCCGGGCCGATCTCGATCCCGGTGGGGGCGCTCAGCTGGCAGTGCCCGAGGACGGCGTCGAGCACCCCGAGCACGAGGGGGTGGACGGCGGCGGCGTCGAAGGCCCGGGTCTTGGCGAACAGGGCGTACACCCGCCGGGTGCGGGCCCCCTCGAAGGGGGTGCGCCCGC
This sequence comes from Acidimicrobiales bacterium, assembly GCA_035506735.1. Lineage (GTDB taxonomy): Bacteria > Actinomycetota > Acidimicrobiia > Acidimicrobiales > UBA8190 > DATJOV01. The sequence continues at coordinate 8,568 of DATJOV010000147.1, forward strand.
ACGGGACGGCGGCCAGGAGTCCCCGCAGGTCGGCACGGGCCGCCGCCACCTCGTCCGGCGCCATGAGGCCCTCCACCACGGCGAAGCCGCGCCGGTCCAGTGCGGCCACGACCTCCCCCACCGATGCCGGCACCGGGTCCATGCCCCGGGCAGTCTTCCAGAGGGAGCCGGTGGCGGGCCGGGCGCCTCAGGCCTCGGGTGCCGGCGCGGCACGCCGGTCCAGCCAGCGCCGGAACCCGGCGGCGTTGGAGTGGACCCCGTTGAGGGTGTCGAGCTTCTCCCGCTGGGCCGGGTCGACCCCGGTCAGCTCGGCCGAGAAGGCCTCGTCCAGGGCGGCGGCGATGTCCCGGCCCTGGCGCCAGGCCGCCTCGGCCACCCCCGCCCAGGCCCGCAGGGTCTCCTCGGCCTCGGCCAGGACGGCCCCGGCCTCGGGCAGCAGGCCGTAGTGGGCCAGGGCCAGGCCGGTGGGGCGGCGGGCGGCGAAGCGGTGCAGGGAGTGCACGGCCTGGTCGAGGTCGAAGTCGGGGGGCGGGGTCGACGGGCGCAGGACGCCGGCGTCGGGCAGGCGCACCCCGACGGCGTCGCCGGCGAAGAGGATCCCGCTGGACGAGTCGTGCAGGGCCAGGTGGTGCTTGGCGTGCCCGGGCGAGTCCACCGTGACCAGGACCCGGTCCCGCCCCACCCGGATCTCCTCGCCGTCGGCCAGGACGTGGATGCGCTCGGCCGGGGTGGGGTCGAGGCGGCCGTAGAGGGAGTCGAGGAGCGTGCCGTAGACCTGGGAGGCCGAGTCGATCAGCCGGCTGGGGTCGACCAGGTGCCGGGCCCCCTTCTCGTGGACGTACACGGTGGCGCCCGGGAAGGCCCGGGCCACGTCCCCCACCCCGCCGGCGTGGTCCAGGTGGATGTGGGTCACCGCCACACCGGCCAGGGAACCGGGGTCGACCCCCATGGCGGCGAGGGCCTCCAGCAGGGCCGGGACCGAGCTCTGGCTGCCCGTCTCCACCAGCACGGGCGCCTCGCCCTCGATGAGGTAGCCGGCGGTGACGTGGTGCCAGCCCCCGAGCAGGGTGTCGATCTCGATGACGCCGGGGGCGATCTCGGTGCTCATGGCCGGGGCGCCACCGGGACCGGTGGCGCTTCGGTGGGGACGGCCCCGTCCACCTCAGGAGCCGAGCTCGATGACGACCTTGATGTCGTCGGGCTGGCGGACGAGGGCCGACTGCCACTGCTCCAGGGCAACCCGCCGGCTCACCACGCGCTCGAGCCAGCCGTGGTCGGCCGCGGCCAGGGCGGTGGCGGCGGCCTCGTAGTGGCGGCGGTTGGCGTTGACCGACCCCACCACCGTCTGGTTCTCGAGCACCATCGAGCGGTTGAGCATCCCGGCGTCCACGGCCAGGGAGCGGCCCCCCGAGGACACGCCGGTGAGGCACAGCACCCCGTTGGGGCCGAGGTGCTCCATGGCGTCGAACACGAGGGCACCCACGCCCGTGCACTCGATGACGATGTCGGGGTTGGCGGCGGCGTCCTCGATCTTGCCCGTGTGGTAGCTGGCGCCCAGGTCCCGCACCATGTCGGGCTTGGGCCCCGTCGTCACCTGGTCGAAGACGTGGACCTCCAGGCCCCGCTGCACCCCCAGGAGGGAGGCGAGCAGGCCGATGGGACCGGCCCCGGTCACCACGACGTGGCGCGGCGACCACACGGCCCGGCTCCCGATGCGGTCGATCTGCTCCCACGCCTTGGCCAGGACGCTGGTGGGCTCCAGGAGGACCCCGAGCGGGCCCAGCGAAGGATCGACCTTGACGCAGAAGTCGGGATGGATGCGGTAGTGCTCGGAGCAGTACCCGTCGTGGGCCTTGATGCCGCGCTCGGTGTACTGGCCGTTGCGGCAGAAGTCCCACTCCCCCACGGCGCAGTTCTCGCACGGCACGGGGTCGGGGCGCCGGACGATGCCCACCACGAGGTCACCGGCACCCACCGCCGCGCCGGCCGGGGCCTCGACCACCCGGCCCAGGGACTCGTGACCGAGCACCAGGCGCTCCCGGCCCGGGGGGGCCCAGCCGTAGTTCCCCGAGACGATGTCGATGTCGGTGCCGCACACCCCGATGGCAAGGGTCTCCACCAGCACGGGCCCGTCCGACAGCGGGGGGTCGCCCACGTCCTCGAGGCGGGCCGATCCGGCCGTCATGGGCTGGACGGTGAGTGCTTTCACGGGATCACGTCCCTTTCTCGGCCGGGGCCGGCTGGGCCGGGGCCGGCTGGGCCGGGCTCTGGGGGGCCGGGCTCTCGGTGGCCGGGCTCTCGGTGGCCGGGGCGGCCGCCTTGCGGGTGGGAAGCACCCGCCGGGGCAGCGCCCGCCTGGGGTGCTCGAGCCCGTGGTGCATCCGCTGGTGGCGGGCGTGGCGGCTGCGCCGGGCGGCCTGGACGGCGCGGACGTCCTGCTCGGCCATGGTGGTGTGCCCCGTCAGGTTGAAGGCGGCGTTCACGAGCGACACGTGGGAGAAGGCCTGAGGGAAGTTGCCGACCTGGCGCGACGCCCGGACGTCGTACTCCTCGGCCAGCAGGCCGAGGTCGTTGCGCAACCCGATGAGCCGCTCGAACAGGGCGGTGGCGTCGTCGTGGCGGCCGATCAGCTCGAGGCAGTCGGCCAGCCAGAACGAGCACGCCAGGAAGGCGCCCTCGTGGCCGGCGAGCCCGTCCACCTGGCCGGAGTCCTCCGTCCGGTAGCGCAGGACGAAGCCGTCCTCGGTCAGATCACGCTCGATGGCCTCCACCGTGGAGCGGACCCGCTCGTCGGTGGGGGGGAGGAAGCCGACGAGCGGCATCATGAGGACGCTGGCGTCGAGGGTGTCGCACCCGTAGTACTGGGTGAAGGCGCCGACCTTGTCGTTGTAGCCCTTGGCGCAGACGTCCTCGTGGATCTGGTCCCGCAGGGCCCGCCACTCGTCCAGGGGGCCGTCGAGCCCGTACTCCTCGATGGTCCGCACGCCCCGGTCCACCGCCACCCAGGCCATGACCTTGGAGTGGGTGAAGTGGCGGCGGGGGCCCCGCACCTCCCAGATGCCGTCGTCGGGCTCCTGCCAGTGGGTGGCCACGTAGCGGACCAGGGCCACCTGGAGGTCCCAGGCGCTGGCGCTCACGGCGCTGCCCACGGTGCACGCCTCGTACAGGGCGGAGAGCACCTCGCCGTACACGTCGAGCTGGAACTGTCCCGAGGCGGCGTTGCCGATGCGGACCGGCTTCGAGGTCTCGTAGCCCCCGAGCCAGTCGACCTCCCACTCCTCGAGGCGCCGCTCCCCCGCCGGCCCGTACATGATCTGGAGCTTGCTCACGTCGCCGGCCACGGCCCGCAGCAGCCAGTCGCGCCAGTCGAGGGCCTCGTCGTGGAAGCCGCCCCGCATGAGCGACTCGAGCGTGAGGGTGGCGTCGCGCAGCCAGCAGTAGCGGTAGTCCCAGTTGCGCTCGCCCCCCAGGGTCTCGGGCAGCGAGGTGGTGGCCGCCGCCACGATCCCCCCGGTGGGGTGGTAGGTGAGGGCCTTCAGCGTGATGAGGGACCGCACCACGGCGTCGCGGTACACCCCGTCGTAGGTGCACATCGAGGCCCAGTCCTCCCACCACATGGCCGTGTCGCCGATGGCGTAGCCGGCGTCGACGGGGCGGGGCGGGGCGTCGTGCGACGGGTACCACGACAGGACGAAGGGCACCCGCTCGCCGGCCGGCACGTCGAAGGTGGCCACCGTGGTGAGGTCCTCGCCCCTGGTCTCCACCGGCGTCCACAGGGCCAGGGCGTCGGGGCCGGCAACGCCGCACAGGAGGCCGTCGAGCTGGCGCACCCAGGGGACGAGCGAGCCGTAGGCGAAGCGCATGGCCAGGTCCATGCGCATGGGCACCGTCCCCCGCAGGCCCTCCACCATGCGCACCACGTGGGGGTACTGCTCGCGCAGCGGCATGCAGTCGGTCAGGCGCACCGCCCCGTCCGGGGTCTCGAACTCGGTGTCGAGCACGAGGGAGTCGCCCCGGTACCGGCGCCGGACCTGCACCTCGCCCTCGGCCCCGGCCGGGTGGTCGGGGGCGATCCGCCAGTGGCCGTTGCGGTCGTCCCCGAGCAGGGCCGAGAAGCAGGCCTCGGAGTCGAAGCGGGGCAGGCACAGCCAGTCGATGGAGCCGTTGCGGCCCACCAGCGCGGCCGTATGGGTGTCGCCGATGATGCCGTAGTCCTCGATCCGGAGCGCCACGCCCGACATTCTTAGCCGCCGGCCGCCTCGTCCGAGGCACCGCCCGCCCCCGGGAGGGCAGGGGCCACGATCCTTCCCCGCCCCCTTCGGCCCACTAGGAGGCGGCGCAGGCGCCCGTGCCCACCGTGGCGTGGCTCGCCTCGGCCCGGGCGATGTCGGCCGCCACGGCCGGCATGGCCAGCGCGTAGCCGACGTCGCTGTCGGTGGTCGAGCGGGCGAACACCACCCCGATGACGGTCCCGTTGGCGATGCCGGGATCGCCCGAGGCCACGAGGGGACCGCCCGAGTTGCCCGGGCGGACCACGGCGTCGAGCTGGTAGATGGAGCGGGTGGTCTCGGCGTTGCCGTAGATGTCGAGGCCCACGGCGTTGAACTGGGCCGCCACCCCGGCCTTGCCGAATTGGAAGGGGCCGCCCCCGGGGAAGCCGAGCACCACCCCCGTCGTCCCCCGCCCCACGGTGGTGGCGTCGAGGGGGAGGGCGGGGTCGGTGAGCCCCGGGACCCGCAGGACGGCGAGGTCGAGGCGGGGGTCGAACACCACCGCCGTGGCGGGGTAGCGGGCCTTGGTGTCGATGACCATGGGGTCGGGGATCCCGGCCACCACGTGGGCATTGGTCACCACCGTGTCCGGGGCGACCACGAAGCCCGACCCTTCCTGGATCACCCCGCACCCGGCTCCGGCGATCTGGACGGTCGAGGGCGCCGCCCGCACCACGGCGTCACGCTCGTCGAGGTCGCTCGGGAGGTTGACGGGCGCCGCCACCTGCGGGGGCAGCCCGGCGAAGACGAAGGGGAAGCCGTTCTGGGACAGGAAGCGCTGGACCCCGGAGAAGACGGTGGGGATGGGGGGGAGCACGTCGTCGAGGGCCCGGACGATGCGCGACTGCTGGACGGCCCGGTCCAGGGACGTGTAGCGGCTGTCGGCCAGGACGCTGGCCACCAGCCAGGTGGCGGCGAGGGTGGCCGCCACCGCCACCGCCACGCCGAAGGCGGCGTCGAGGGGGCCGAGGTGGACGCGCTGGAGGGCCCGGCTGGAGCGGGCCCCGAGGTAGCGCCCCAGTCCCCCAACGACGGTGGCCATCCCGATCAGGACCACCAGGGCCAGCACGGCCTTGCCCGTGCTGGTGTGGGCCAGGCCCGCCACCGACGGAACGAGCAGCGCCCCGGCGAAGAGGCCGAGCCAGAAGCCCCCGAAGGAGAGGACCTGCATGGCGGCGCCGAGGCGCAGCCCGTGGACGGCCGACAGCGCCACCAGCACCAGCAGGGCGTAGTCGATCCAGTTCACCGCCCGAGATCCTTTCGCACCACGGCACCGGTGGAGGTGACGCCCTCGCCCTACCCCGACCCCCGCACCGGGCACACCGGCGGCACGCCCCGGCCCCCCGACCGCCCCCGTGGCCGGCGGTAGGGTGGCCGCACCGTCGAAGGGGAGTCGCCGTGGCCGAGATCGCCGAGTTGCTGGCCGAGGTGGTCGGCGCCGGGCACGTGGTCACGGGCGAGGCCATCTCCCCCGACTACGCCCACGACGAGGCCCTCACGGCCACGGCCCGCGCCCCGCTCGCCGTGGTGTGCCCGGGTTGCACGGCCGAGGTGGCCGGCGTCCTGCGGCTGTGCGACGAGCTGCACCTGCCCGTCACGGCCCGGGGCAGCGGCACCGGCCTGTCGGGGGCGGCCATCGCCGCCGCCGACGGCATCCTCCTCTCCTTCGAGCGCATGGACCGCATCCTCGAGATCGACGTCGACAACCACGTGGCCGTGGTCCAGCCCGGGGTCACCCTGGACGAGCTCAACGCCGCCGCGGCCGAGCGGGGCCTCGCCTACCCCGTCTCCCCGGGGGAGACGAGCGCCTCGCTGGGGGGCAACGTGGCCACCAACGCCGGGGGCATGCGGGCCATCAAGTACGGGGTGACCCGGCACCACGTGCTCGGCCTGGAGGCGGTCCTGGCCGGTGGCCAGGTCATCCGCACCGGGGGCAAGTTCGTCAAGACCTCCACCGGCTACGACCTCACCCAGCTCATCGTGGGGTCGGAGGGGACCCTGGCCTTCGTCACCGAGATCACGGTGAAGCTCCAGCCCCGGCTGGCCCACGCCGCCACCGTCCTCGCCCCCTTCGCCCTCCTGGACGAGGTGACGGCGGCGGTGCCCGCGATCGTGGCCCACGGGGTGGGCCCCGTGATCCTCGAGTACGTGGACATGCTCACCATGGCGGCCATCACCGCCAACGTGGACCTCGACCTCGGCATCCCCGAGCCGGTACGGCAGGCCGCCCTGGCGTACCTGGTGATCGTGCTCGAGAACGCCCACGAGGAACGCCTCGAGGAGGACGTGGCCTCGCTGGGCGAGCTCCTGGTGGAGCTGGGGGCCATCGACGTCTACGTCCTGCCGCCCCACGCCGCCGGCCTGCTCATCAGCGCCCGCGAGAAGGCCTTCTTCGTGGCCAAGGCGGCCGGCTGCGACGACATCGTCGACGTGGTCGTGCCCCGGGCCGCCATCCCCCTCTACATGGACGCCGTGGCGGCGGTGGCCGAGGCCCACGGGGCCCTCATCACCGGCTGCGGCCACGTCGGGGACGGCAACGTCCACCTGTCGGTGTTCCAGCCCGACCCCGCCCGCCGGGCCGAGGTGCTGCGGGCCGTGTTCCGGGCCGGCATGGACCTCGGTGGCGCCATCTCGGGCGAGCACGGCATCGGGACGGAGAAGAAGGCCTACTTCCACGAGCTCGAGGACCCGGTCAAGATCGAGCTCATGCGCGCCGTCAAGCGGGCCTTCGACCCCCACGGCATCCTCGGCCCCGGCGCCCTGCTGTGAACGGCGCCCAGGCCCTCATCCGCACCCTGGTGGGGTGCGGGGTCGACACCTGCTTCGCCAACCCGGGGACCTCGGAGATGCACTTCGTGGCCGCCCTCGACGACGTCCCCGAGATGCGGGCCGTGCTCGGGCTCTTCGAAGGCGTGGTGACGGGTGCCGCCGACGGCTACGGCCGCATGGCCCCCGGGCCGGCGGCCACCCTGCTCCACCTCGGCCCCGGGCTCGGCAACGGCATCGCCAACCTCCACAACGCCCGCCGGGCCCGCACCCCGGTGGTGAGCATCGTGGGCGACCACGCCGTCGGGCACCTCCCCCTCGATCCCCCCCTGGCATCCGACATCGAGAGCCTGGCCCGGCCCGTCTCGGCCTGGTTCCGCACGTCGGCCTCGCCCGCGGCACTGCCGGGCGACGCCGTCGAGGCCGTCCAGGGTGCCCTGGGGCCGCCCGGGGGGGTGGCCACCCTGGTGCTCCCGGCCGACGTGTCGTGGGGTGAAGGAGCCGCCCCGGCCGCCGCCGCTCTGGGCCGCACCCTGCGCCCCGTGGGCGAGGACCTGGTCACGGCGGCGGCCAAGGCCCTGCGCTCGGGGGAGCCCACCGTCGTGCTGGTCGGGGGCGACGCCGTGCGGCGCCCCGGGCTCGACGCCGCCGCCAGGGTGGCGGCCGCCACCGGCGCCCGGCTCCTGTGCGAGACCTTCCCGGCCCGCCTGGAGCGGGGTGCGGGGATCCCCGCCGTCGAACGGCTGGGCTACCTGGCCGAGTTCACCATGGCCCAGCTGCAGGGGGCCCGCCACCTGGTCCTGGCCGGGGCCACGGCGCCGGTGTCGTTCTTCGCCTATCCCGGCATCCCCGGTGACCTCGTCCCCGGGGGGTGCGAGGTGCACCGGCTGGCCGCCCCGGGCGACGACGCCGCCGCCGCCCTCGACGCCCTGGCCGAGACCCTCGGGGCTCCCCCGGGCCCGCCGGCCGAGGCCCTGCCCCCCGCCGCCCGGCCCGATCGGCCCACGGGCGGGCTCGACGCCCAGACCATGGCCGCCGCCGTCGGAGCCCTGCTGCCCGAGGGGGCGGTGGTGAGCGACGAGGGCAACACGGCCGGCATCTTCGTGAGCGGCGCCACGGCCGGGGCGCCGCCCCACGACTGGCTGTGCCTCACGGGCGGGGCCATCGGGCAGGGCATGCCCCTGGCCACCGGGGCCGCCGTGGCCTGCCCGGGGCGGCGCGTCCTCAGCCTCGAGGCCGACGGCAGCGCCATGTACACCCTCCAGGCCCTGTGGACCCAGGCCCGCGAGGGCCTGGACGTGACCACGGTGATCCTCGACAACGGCGCCTACGCCATCCTCGAGCTGGAGCTGGGACGGGTGGGGGCCGAGCCCCCGGGGCCCCGGGCCCGGCGCATGCTCTCCCTGCGCCCGCCCGCCCTCGACTTCGTGGCCCTGGCCGCCGGCATGGGCGTCCCCGCCACCCGGGCCACCACGGCCGAGGAGTTCACGGACCAGCTGGCCCGCTCCTTCGCCACCCCGGGCCCGGCCCTGGTGCACGCCCTCCTGGGCTGATGGGCGACAAGCGGGGCGGGCGCCCGTGGACCTGAACGCCGACGTGGGCGAGGTCGACGACGCCCGCCTCGACGCCACCCTGCTCGAGGTGGTGACGAGCGCCAGCGTGGCCTGCGGCTTCCACGCCGGCGATCCCCTCGTCATGCGGCGCACGGTCGAGCTCGCCGCCGAACGCGGCGTGGTCGTCGGGGCCCACCCCTCCTACGCCGACCGCCGGGGCTTCGGGCGCCGGCCCCTGGACGTGGCCCCCGAGCAGGTGCGGGCCGAGGTGGCCTACCAGGTGGGGG
>DATJOV010000148.1:0-7913 GCA_035506735.1 Acidimicrobiales bacterium
CCGCCCCGGGCCGGGGCGAACCCGGGTGGGGGAAGCCGGCCTCAGGGAGGAACCGGCCTCAGGGAAGAACCAGCCTCAGGGAAACAGCCCGCGGGCGGTGATGGCCCCGGCCAGGCGCTCCACCGCCACCACCCCGGCGGCCCGCCGCATGGTGACCCCGAGGTCGCGCGAGCGGGCCCAGACGTCGGCGAAGGCGTCGTCCATGGTCCGGGCCAGCCGGGTGGCGACCACCTCCTCCTCCCAGCTGTAGCCCTGGCGGGACTGGGCCCACTCGAAGTAGGAGGCGGTGACACCCCCGGCGTTGGCCAGGATGTCGGGCACGACGGTGACGCCCCGCTCGGCCAGGACGTCGTCACCGGCCGGGGTGGTGGGGCCGTTGGCCGCCTCGACCACGATCTCGGCCTGCAGGGCCCGGGCGGCCCGCTCGTCGATGGCCCCCTCCAGGGCGGCCGGGACCGCCAGGTCGGCCTCCACGCCCCACAGGTCCTCGGGGGAGATCTCCTCGCACCGGTCGAACCCCGCCACCGTGCCGGTGGCGGCCACGTGGTCCGAGAGGAGGCCGATGTCGATGCCCCCGGGGTTGTGCACGGCCCCCCCGATGTCGGCCACGGCCACCACCCGCATGCCGGCCGAGGCCAGCAGGTAGGCCAGAGGGGCGCCCACCTTGCCGAACCCCTGGACCACGGCCCGGGCCCCGGGGATGGGCCGGTCCAGGGCGCTGAAGACGGCCCGGACGCAGCGCACCACCCCCGAGGCGGTGGCCCCGGTGTGGAGCCGCATCCCCCCCACCGAGAGCGGCTTCCCGGTGACGACCTCGGGGATGGACCGCCCCTGGAGCATGTCGAGGGTGTCGAGGAGCCAGGCCATGACCCGCTCGTCGGTGTTCACGTCGGGAGCCGGGATGTCGCGGTCGGGACCGAGGAGGGGGGCGATCTGGAAGGTGTAGCGGCGGGTCAGGCGTTCGAGCTCTCCGGCCGAGAGCCGGCGCGGATCGCAGCGCACACCACCCTTGCCCCCCCCGAAGGGGATGCCCACCACCGCCGTCTTGAGGGACATGTCGGCGGCCAGGGCCGCCACCTCCCCGGCCTGGAGGTCGGGGTGGAAGCGGATCCCCCCCTTGGCGGGCCCCCGGGAGGTGTTGTGGTGGATGCGCCACCCCACGAACACCTCGACGTGCCCGTCGTCCATCCGCACCGGCACGGCCACCTCGAGGATGCGGTCGGGCGCCCGCAGCAGGCGGTGCACGTCGGGGTCGAGCCCGGCCAGCTCGGCCGCGTCGTCGATGCGCTCCAGCACCGCCGCCCACGGGTCGTAGCGCGCCGGGGCGGGGGGCGGGGCCACGGCGAGCTCGGTCGGGCGCCCCGGCGTCGCCTCCGCTCCCGGTCCGGGATCGCGACTCACCGCCATGGCCCGGTCCCCTCACCCATCTCGACCTCCCCGCCTGCAGCCTTCACCGCTCCCGCCCTTTCGCTCCCACCGTGCTCGCCCGGGCTCGCCCCGCCCCGGGGCCCCGTGGTCCGGGGTCCCCGCTCAGATCGGCTCGGCCAACTCGCCTGCGGACTCCTGCCCCCGGCGCAGCAGCAACCCGCGCGACCGGGCCCCCAGCAGGTGGGGATCCTCGCCCGCCTCGCCCTCGGTGCGCACGTGCACCACGAGGGGCGACCGGGCCAGGGACAGGACCCCGGCCGACAGCACCAGCATGGCCACGACCTCCCACGCCAGGCGGCCACCTCCGGCCTGGACGTGGTCGCCGAAGAGCCCCACGCCGATGGCGATGGAGGCCAGGGGATCGACGATGACCAGGGCCGACTGCGACGCCGTGACCGGTCCGGCCTGGTAGGCGTTCTGGGCCATGAACATCCCCACGATCCCCATGGCCGCCATGGCGTAGGGGGGCCAGGTGGCGAGGACGTGGCCCCATCCCCGGGTGATGATCTCGTCGTTCACCTCCTTGATGATGGAGGCCGTGAAGGCGAAGGAGATGGCCCCCGCCACCCCGAACCACGAGGCCCGCCACGTGGGGGTGCCGAAGCGGGCCAGCAGGACGGCCAGGGAGCCCCCGGCGATGACGGCGAAGGAGACGATGCCCCAGGCGTCGAGGTCGGGGGTCTCGTTCCCCCCCGTCGGGGAGGACAGGGCCAGGAAGGCGGCCAGGCCCCCGGCGGCGGCGCTCGACCCCACCCACTCCTTCCAGGTGAGGGGGGAGCGGAACCACACGCCCAGGATGACCACCAGGAAGGGGAGCTCCAGGGTGAGGATGGGCTGGACCGTGCTCAGGCGCCCGAAGTGCAGGGCCAGGAACTGCAGGACGAAGCCGGCGATCATGAGCACGAAGCCGGCGATCCACACCTTGCGCCGCAGGGCGTAGGCGATCAGGCTGAGGTGCAGCGACGTCTCCGAGGGTGCGGACTCCACCCCCATCCGCTGCAGGATGCTGGTCAGGGCATTGGAGAGCGCCGCCGCAACGGCGAACACATAGGCCATCGCGATGGGTTCTACCCTACTTGCCTCGATCTGGCGGCCGTCCGGGGACCCTCGGTACGCTGGCCCGAGGCCGACGTCCGCACCGTCGCGATGGCGGCGCAGCGCCCCCGGTGCGGGGCCCGGACGACCCAGGAGCGCCCAATGGCCGACGTGATCACGGTGGAGGAGTACGAGGCGGCGGCCCGGGCCTTCCTCGACGCCAACGCCGAGCCCCGGGTCGAGGTGGAGCAGGCCTGGGGCGAGGGCTCGGACCAGGTGGCCCTCCTCCCCGAGCGGACCCTCGAGGAGGAGCGGGCCGAGCTGGAGGCGGCCCGGGCCTGGGCCCGGGCCCGCTTCGACGCCGGCTTCAGCTGGATCACCGGACCGACCACGCACGGCGGCCAGGGCCTCACGCGTGACCACCAGCGGGCCTACGACGCCCTCGAGGCCGGGTACGAGACCCCGCCCATGACCGTCTTCGGCATCGGCCTGGGCATGGTGGCCCCCACCATCCTGGCCCACGCCACCGACGAGGTGAAGCAGCGCTACCTGGGCCCGCTGTGGCGGGGGGACATCGTCGGGTGCCAGCTCTTCAGCGAGCCGGGGGCGGGCAGCGACCTGGCCGGGCTCCAGACCCGGGCCGTGCGCGACGGCGACGAATGGCTCGTCACGGGCCAGAAGGTGTGGACCTCGGGGGCCCATCTCTCCGACATCGGCGAGATCATCTGCCGCACCGACCCCGACGCCCCCAAGCACAAGGGCCTGACCGGCTTCGTGGTGGACATGCGGGCCCCGGGAGTCGAGATCCGCCCGTTGCGGCAGATGACCGGCGGCGCGTCGTTCAACGAGGTCTTCTTCACCGAGGTCCGGGTGCCCGACTCCCACCGTCTGGGCGACGTCAACGGCGGGTGGGGCGTGGCCCTCACCACGCTCATGAACGAGCGGGCCGCCATCGGCGGGGGGAGCATGTCCTCGGGGGGCGGCAATCTCAGCACCCCCCGCATCATCGAGCTGGTCCGCCACCACGGCAAGGCCGCCGACCCGCTCGTGCGCCAGCAGATCGCCGAGATCTTCATCAACGGCCGGCTGGCCAGCTACACCAACCTCCGGGCCATGGCCAAGGTGGCGGCGGGCCAGGCCCCGGGACCGGAGATGTCGCTGGCCAAGCTGTCGCTCACGGCCAACATGCAGCGCATGGCCGAGCTCCTGTCCTCGGTCCTCGGCCCCAAGCTCCTCGCCGACAGCGGCGAGTGGGGCACCTTCGCCTGGTCCCAGTTCATCCTGGGACTGCCCGGCATGCGCATCGCCGGCGGCACCGACGAGGTCCTGCGCAACATCATCGGCGAGCGCGTCCTGGGCCTGCCCAAGGAGCCCGCCGCCCGGGTCTAGCCCGGCCCGACGAGCTCGTCCCCCGCCAGCGTGCGCCCGGGCCACGAGGTCATGCCCCAGGGCAGGTGGTCGACGAAGGCCCACGAGCGCCGGTGGACGGCGGTCAGCCCGTAGCCGCACAGGGCCCGTTGGTGGGCGGGCGAGGGATAGCCCTTGTTGCGGTCGAAGTCGAAGCCCGGGTACCACGGCGCCGCCGAGCGCATGAGTCGGTCCCTCGTGACCTTGGCCAGGACCGACGCCGCCGCCACGGAGGCGCAGCGGGCATCGGCCCGCACCACAGTGGTGACGGGCGGGGCCCACTCCCCCCCGTCCGCCCGCCGCAGGGGCCCGAGCTCGGCCACCGGGTCGGCTGCGCCGTCCGGGGCGAAGAGGGTGGGGGCGGCGGGGGCGCTCACGTAGTCGAAGGTGCCGTCGAGCACCACGGCGTCGGGCACGAAGGCGGGAGGAAGCAGTCCGAGGGCGCGCCGGGTGGCCAGGCGCAACGCTGCCGTCATGCCCAGCCGGTCGCACTCCTCGGGTCCGGCGTGGCCCACGGCCCAGGCGGCGCACCACGCCGCCACGGCCTCGAAGATCGACTCCCGGACCTCCTCGGCCAGCTGCTTGGAATCGCGCAGCCCCCGGGGGATGCGGCGCGGCGCCTCGCACACCACCGCCACCCCCACGGTGAGCGGCCCGGCCCACGCCCCGCGCCCCACCTCGTCCACCCCGGCCACCAGGCGGTGCCCCTCGTCCCACAGGCGCTGCTCGTGGGTCCATCCCGGCCGGGCCCGGGGCAGGCGGGGGACCCGCCGGGCCCGGGCCGCGACGGCGCCGGACACCGTCCGGGGGCTCACCGGGGGCGCCGTCGGGGCCGGCCCACCTGGGCCGCCGCGCCCACGGTGACGGGGCCCGGGCCGGGCGCGGCGGGGCGCCGGAGCCGGCCTCCCCGAGGCGCGGGCCGCTTTGCGCGCCTGTTGTGGGCGGGGCCCTTGTGGCCCTGGCGCGCCGGGCCCATCATGGGCGGAGGCGGTGGCGACGAGGACGTCGGGGGCCCACCGGACGGGCATCCACAGGAGGCATGGGCGTGAGCAACGGCGTGATCGAGGCCCCCAGCTCCGTGTCCGGCGCACCCCTGGCCCCGGGGACCCCGGTGGACGTGCGCAACCGCTTCGTGGGGGCCTGGAGCCACGGCTTCGAGATCGCCGAGCGGGTGGGTCGCGGCTACCGGGTGCGACGCCTCTCGGACGGGACGGTGCTCCCCGACGTCTTCCCCGACGACGACATCCGGCCCGAGCGGCGCAAGACCGGCCTGTGGTGGTACTGACCCGCACCGTGGCCGGGACGGGCGTCCCTCCCGGCCCGGGTCCGGCCTGAGCCGCACCCCGGCCGGGCCGACGGGGCCGCCCCGTCGTGGCGCCGGGCCGGGCGCCGGGCCCACTAGGGGGATCCGACCGTCTCGATGAACTCGTCGATCGGGACGGCCATGAGCGTCTTGGTCTTGAGCGTCCCCCGGGCCCCGAGCGTGACCGCGACCCGGGTCACCACCTTCTCGTCGGGGGCCTCCAGGACGGTGGCGAAGTCGTACTGGCCGAGCAGGGCCCACTGCGCCACCACCGTCGCCCCCATGGCCTCGACCTCGGCGTTGACCTCCCGCAGCCGCTGCGGGTTGAGCCGCAGGGTGGCCATGCCCTCGGGACCGAGCGTGGACAGCATGAGGAAGGTCGCCATGCCCGGGCACGCTACCCCAGCACCCCCGGGCCGACGTCCCGGGCCGGGAGGGCGGGTGCGCCCGGCGCGCGAGGGTGGGGCCATGGGACCGTACTTCCAGCTCACCACCACCACCGCCAGCCGGGCCGACGCCGAGCGCCTGGCCCGCCTGGGCGTCGAGGGGCGCCTGGCCGCCTGTGGCCAGGTGTCGGGACCCCTCACCTCGGTGTACCGGTGGGAGGGGGCGGTGCAGGAAGCCGAGGAGTGGCGCTGCACCTTCAAGACCTCGGCCCACGCCCTCGAGCGCCTGTGCCAACTGGTACGCCAGGCCCACGACTACACCACGCCCGAGATCGTGGCCACCGCCATCACCGGCGGGGATCCCGACTACCTGGCCTGGATCGACGACGAGACGACGGCGCCGGGAGGCTGATCTCAGCGCAGCTCGGACCGCTGCACCTTGCCCAGGGCGTTGCGCGGCAGGGCGTCGACGACGCGCACCAGCCGCGGCCGCTTGTAGGGGGCGAGACGGGGGGCGGCGAAGGCCGCCACCTCGTCGGGGTCGAGCGCCCCACTCCCGTCGGCCACCACCCAGGCCGTGACCACCTCGCCCCACTCGTCCGAGGGGGTGCCGGTCACGGCCACCTCGGCCACGCCGGGGTGGCCCATGAGGACGTCCTCGACCTCGGCCGGGTAGACGTTGTAGCCCCCGGAGATGATGAGGTCCGAGGCGCGCCCGAGGATGCGGACGTAGCCGTCCTCCACCGTGGCCAGGTCCCCGGTGCGGAACCACCCGTCGGTGAAGGCGGCCTCGGTGGCGGCGGGGCGCTGCCAATACCCGGCGAAGAGGGCCGGGCCCCGCACGAGGATCTCCCCCCCGCCCGCCTCCGACGCGGCCCGGCCCTCGGCCGGCTCCACCTCGGCCTCGACGCCGGGGAAGGGGAACCCCACCGTGCCGGGACGGCGCTCCCCCTCGCACGGGTTGGACAGGGTCATGAGGGTCTCGGTCATCCCGTAGCGCTCCAGCACGCGCTGCCCCGAGGCGGCCTCGACGGCGGCGTGGAGCTCGGCCGGGAGCGGCGCCGATCCCGACACGGCCAGGCGCAAGCGCCCGAGCGCCCCGGCCCGACCCGAGCCGACCAGGCGGTGGAACATGGTGGGGACCCCGAAGAACAGGGTGGCGTCCCGCTCGGCGCAGGCATCGGCCACGGCGCCGGCCTCGAAGCGCGGCAGCAGGACGACCGAGCTCCCTCGCAGCAAGGAGGTGTAGAGGGCCACGCACAGGCCGTGCCCGTGGAAGACGGGAAGGGCGTGCACCAGGCGGTCCTCCGCCTCCCAGCGCCACGTGACGGACAGCGCCTCGCTGTTGGCCAGCAGGTTGGCGTGGGTGAGGACGGCACCCTTGGGGCGCCCCGTCGTCCCCGACGTGTAGGCGATGAGGGCGGGATCCTCGGGTCCGGCCCGGTCGAGGTCGTCCCCGTCGGCGTCGTGGTCGCCCCGACGGCCCCCGTCCGCGTGGGACGGTGCGGCCACGGCCCCCTCCACCACGACCCGCAGGTCGGTGTCGAGCACGCCCAGCGTCCCCCCCGCCGCCTCGTCCAGGAGCCGGGCCCGGGCCGGGTCGTCCACCACGGCCAGCGCGGGCCGCACGTCGCCGATGAGGTGGGCCAGCTCCCGCGCCGTGTACTCGGGGTTGGCGGGGACGACCACCACCCCGGCCCGCAGGGCGGCGACGTTGATCGCCACCGACGCCACCGACGACCGGGTGCTCCACAGGAGCCGCTGGCCCGGGGCGACGCCATGACGCCGTAACCGCAGTGCGAGCCGGCGCGTCCGCTCCTCGAATTCCCCGGCCCGGCACCACCCCGACGCCCCCGAGCCGGCGTCGAGCAGGAGGGGTGCCCCCGGTGCCCGGCTCCACACCTCGGCCCAGGCGGCGGGGAGGCTCCGGCGGCGGGTGAGCGCCTCGGGCTCGAACCTCGCCCCGGGCGGGAGATGGTGGCGCCAGGGCAGAGGCCGCACGACGGCGCAATGTACAAGGTGCAGCACCATGGCCGGAGGGCCGACCGCTAGGATGCGCGCAGCACGGGCGGGCCGGTGCAACAGCCCGATCGGAGCGCGTCCCCCATGGAGAACCCGACCCCACCCGCTCGTCCCGACCGCCCCGACGAGGCGTCCTCGCCCCTGGACGTGGCCGACTCCGGGTCGACGGGTGCGGAGGGCGACGCCCGCGCCCAGCACATCGCCGACGACGGGACCGAGGCAGCGCCGGGCTACGCCGATTGGCGGCCCGACCCCTACGGTCGCGCCGAGCTGCGCCGCTTCTTCCTGGGCCGGGCCACCTCGGTGGTGCGCACCGGGGACAGCGAGTCCTA
>DATJOV010000149.1:0-3255 GCA_035506735.1 Acidimicrobiales bacterium
ACCGCCGCCGTGGCCTCGTTGTCCCGGGCCAGCACCACCACGCGCCGCGCCCCCGGCCCCGGCGACGGCTCCGGCCGCGGCGGGCCGCTCGCGGCGTCCGACACCGCCGCCGGCCCACCCCCGGCGGTGCCGGCCGGCGCCGTCCCCGCCACGGGCCTAGGACCCCGCCGCCGGGCGGCGGCGCTCGAGGCGCTCCAGGTCGGCGCCCATGCTGGCGGCCAGGTCCGCCACCCCGTCGGTCACCGACGCCATGTGCGTGCCGGGCAGGACCGTCTCCTCGACGTCGGCGGCCCGCTTGACCCGAAGGAGCGGTTCCCACGAACGCCGGATGGCGGGCTCGTCCTCGGCCCAGTAGCAACTGATCCGGCCCCCGAAGATCCCGGTCCGGTAGGCGGCGGCCGTCCAGCTCAGCACCCCCACGTAGTCGCGCACCAGGGCCTCCCGGGGAGGGAAGGCCGAGGCCAGCCGGGGCTCGAGCCGGAGCAGCTCCCCGAAGTCCTGCACCCGGGCCCCGCCCGGGAACGAGCGCCGGTAGAGGTGGCGCAGGGCGTGGCGGGCGCGCAGGTAGAGGCCGGGGCCCGCCTCCGCCCGCCCGGCCACGGCGCTCAGGGCGGCGCAGGCCTGTCGCAGCCGGCTCACCTGGATGGGGACCGAGGGGTTGACCAGTCCCAGGTACTCGACCTCCTCCCCCGCCGCCTCGAGCTGGCGGGCCATCTCGTAGGCCAGCAGCCCCCCGTTGCAGAAGCCCCCCAGCCGGTAGGGGCCGTTCCCCTGGATCCCCCGCATGGCCCGCACGTGCTCGGCCGCCATCTCCTCGACGGTGGGCACGGCCTCCCCGGGGGAGAAGGCATAGGGCTCGAGGACGTAGAAGGGCTGCTCGGGACCGCACCCCCGGGCCAGGGCGAAGCAGTAGAAGGCCCCCCCGGTCCAGTCGCCGTGCAGGAAGAACAGGGGGCGCCGGCTCCCGTGCGCCTGCACCGGCAGGACCCGGCCCCGGCCGTCGTGCCCCACGGCCTGGGACTCGAGCTCCCGGGCCAGCTCCTCCACCGTGGGCCGGGCGAACAGCGTCGACAGCGCCACCCTGGTGCCGAACTCCTCCTCGAGGCGCGCCACGAGCTGGGCGGCCAGGAGGGAGTGCCCTCCCACGTGGAAGAAGTTGTCGGTGATCCCGATGGGCCGGGCCTCGAGCAGCTCCTCCCAGATGCTCACCACCCGGTGCTCGACCATGACCCGGGGGGCCACGTAGGGCGTGTCGGCCCGGCGGGACCGCCACGGCGTCTCGGGCATCCGCTTGCGATCGGGCTTGCCGCTGGCCAGGCGGGGGAAGGCCCCCATCTCCTCCACCACGGCCGGCTGCATGTGGCGGGGCAGGGCCGACTCCAGGTGCCGGCGCAGCTCGGCCTGGTGCGAGCCGGGGGCGTCGACGAGGACGTAGGCGGCCAGGTAGGTCTCGTCGCCCTCGGTCCGGGCCACCACCACCGCCTCGTCCACGGCGGGGTGGCGCACCAGCACCGCCTCGATCTCCCCCAGCTCGATGCGGTAGCCCCGGATCTTCACCTGCTCGTCCTGGCGCCCCAGGTACTCGAGGCGCCCGTCGGGGAGGTAGCGCACCATGTCCCCGGTCCGGTAGAGGCGCCCGCCCGGGTCGGGCCCGAAGGGATCGGGGACGAAGCGCTGCGCCGTGAGCTCGTCCCGGCCCAGGTAGCCGCGCCCGAGCAGCGGCCCGCCCACGTGGAGCTCCCCCGCCACGCCGGCGGGGACGGGCTGGCCCCCCGGGTCGAGCACGTACAGGGTCCGCCCCGGCAGGGGCCGGCCGATGGTCACGGCCTCGTGGGCCCCCCCCACCTCCCCGAGCGTCGCCGTGATGGTGCACTCGGTCGGCCCGTAGGCGTTGAGGAGGGGCACGTGGTCGAGGCCGAGCTGCTCCCAGCCCCGGACGGTGACGCCCCGCAGGCGCTCCCCCCCCACGACGACCAGCCGCAGCCGGGTGGCGGCCAGCTCGTCGCGCCGCCCGGCCCAGGCCCGCACGGCCTGCTGGAGGTAGGCGGGCCACAGGTTGGCCACGGTGACGCCGTGCTCCGCCATCTGCCCCAGCAGCTCGGCCGGGGTCCAGATCTCCCTGCCCCGCATCACCAGGCGGGCCCCGGTCACCAGGGTGGGGAGGATCTGCTCCAGCGAGGCGTCGGCGGTGTGGAGGCTGAACTGCAGCACCCGGTCCTCCGCCGTCAGCCCGTAGCGGGCCGCCATGGACCGGCTGTGGCCGGAGATGGCGCCGCGCTCGATCATCACGCCCTTGGGCTGCCCCGTGGATCCCGAGGTGTAGACGATGTAGGCCAGATGGTCGTCCTCGGGCAGGTCGTCGGGCTCGGCGTCGGACTGCCGCCCGATGAGCGACCACGAGCGGTCCAGGCTCACCACCACGGCGTCGGCGGCGCCGATCCGCCCGGCCAGGTGGTGCTGGGTGAGCACCACCGGCATCTCGGTGTCGTCGAGGACGTAGCGGATCCGCTCGGGCGGGGCCTCGGGGTCGAGGGGGACGTACACCCCGCCCGCCTTGAGGATCCCGAGCAGGGCCGTGACCTGGTCGACGGAGCGGTCCATGCACACGCCCACCGGGACCTCGGGCTTGACCCCCTCGGTGCGCAGGTGCCGGGCCAGCTGGTTGGCCCTGCGGTCGAGCTGCCCGTAGGTGAGCTCCTCCCCCTCGCACACCACGGCCACGGCGTCGGGCCGCGCCGCCGCCTGCTCGGCCACGAGCAGGGCCACGTCGGCGCCCCCCACCACGCCGGGCCCCCGGCCCCACGCCCCCAGGAGGACGTGGCGCTCGGACGGGGTGAGGAGGCTCAGCTCCCCCACCCGGGCCCCGGGTGCGGCCACGGCCCCTTCCAGGAGGAGGAGCCAGTGCGCCACCATCCGCTCCGCCCCGGCGGGAGGGAGCACGCCGGGGTCGTACAGGAGTCGCCCGGTCACCTCGGCCCCCGTGGTGTCGAGCTCGAGGCGCAGGTCGACCTCGACCGTGTCGGCCGGCGCCCCGGACCGCACCACGGCCCACCCCGGGGGCAGGGGCGGCTCGGGCGGGGCGAAGGCCACCGCCACCTGCACCAGAGGGTGGCGACCGGGGCCGGCCTCGCACCCCAGGGCCTCGGCCACCGCCTCGAACGGCGCGCCACGGTGATCCCAGGCCGCCTGCCACGCAGACTCGGTCCGGGCCAGCATCTCGCTGACGGTGGGGGCGCCCGACAGGTCCACCCGGAG
>DATJOV010000150.1:0-21873 GCA_035506735.1 Acidimicrobiales bacterium
GCGGGCGGCGGCCCCCAGCCGCTCCTCCCCCGCCTCCCGGCCCCGGGGTCAGCCGGGCCACGAGGCGTCGGGGGGCGTCGGCCAGGACGAGGAGGACCGCTCCCACCAGGGCCAGGACCGCCCCCGTGGCCCCGAGCACGATGGTCCCTCCCCCCAGGCCGGTGAAGGCCAGGGAGCCCGAACTCGCCTCCACCACCGGGGCCGTGGTCACCTCCGGGGTCCCGGCCGCCGCCTTGACCGAGGGCGAGGCCGCCCTGGGGGGGTCGGCCGGGCCGGTGGTGCCCGGTGTGGCCGTGGTCGAGGCCCCGGGCGTCGTGGTGGCCGTCGCCCCGGCCGTGGTCGGGGGGTCCGACGTCGCCGTCACCCCGGTGGAGGCCGACACCGGGGACGCCGGCACCGTGGTGAGCGACCCGCTGCCGGTGGTCCCCACCACGGGGCTGGCCGTGGTGGGGGGCGACGAGCTCTGGCAGCCGGGCGGGGACCCCGAGGAGCCCGAGGCCTGCCAGAACAGGTCGAGCAGGCCGCACACCGTGGTCTTGGCCATGAGCCACGTCCCGTCCACCTCGACCGCCCATCCCGAGTCGTCGGGCAGGAGCGCGTTGCCGCTGGTGCTGTCGACGGTGAAGGTGACCTGGGCACAGGGACTGGGCAGCCCGGCGGCGGTGCACCCCGAGGCGTCGGGGAAGGTCACGGCAGTGACCGTGGCCCCTCCCGCGTTGGCCGCCAGGTTGGAGTCCAGGGCGGTGGAGAAGGCGCTCTCGATGCTGGCCCCGTCCTGGATGTCGGCGATCTTGGGCCCGATGGGGCCGGACAGGTCGAAGACGGTGTCGAACACGGCGTCGATGGCCGCTTCCGCCCCCGACTCCCCCGGTGTGGTGGTGGTCGGGGTGGTGGACGTGGTGGTGGACGACCCGGGGCACCCCGGGGGCGTGCCCGTCTTGCCCTCGGCCTGGTAGAAGAGGCCCAGCAGGCTGCAGACGGTGTTGGTGCCCACGAGCCAGGTGCCGCCCTCCTCCACGGCCCAGCCTCGCTCGTCGCCGAGCAGGCTGACGCCCCCCGTGCCCAGGATCTCGTACGTCAGCTCGGCGCAGGGGCTGGTGAGTCCCTGGGTGCTGCACGTGGCGGCGTCGGGGAAGGTCACCGACTCCACGGCCGCCCCGGCCAGGGTGGAGGCCAGGGAGGACGACATCGCCGCCACGAAGGCGCCCTTGATGGCGGACCCGTCCTCGATGTCGGCCAGCCTGGCCGACGCCGAGGCGCTCGGGTCGAACACGGTGGCGTACGCCTGGTCGATGGCGGCCACGGCGGCGGCGTCACCCGAGCCGCCCGGCTCGGTGGTGGTCGAGGACGGGGGCGGCACGCTCCCGCTCGTCCCCGTGGTGGGTGCGGTGGTGGCGATGACCGGCGACGTGGGCGCCGCCACCGGCCCGACCGAGACGATGCCGGTGGGGGCGCTGTCGTTGGGGTAGGTGGTGCACGACAGGGTCAGGGTCGAGCCCGAGACGTCCAGGGTGAGGGTGATCTCGGTCCCCTGGGCCAGGGTGATGGACCCGCCCGTGGCGGTGAAGGGCCCGAGCGTGGCCGGCACGGACGGCACCGCCACGGCCAGGCCGCCGGCGGGGACGGGCGAGGGGAGGGGGACGTCGAAGCCCATGGTCCCGCTGGAGAGCCCGGCCGGGGTGGCCCCCGTGGCCTCGACGCTGGTGGTGGCCGTGCCGCTGATGGCGGAGTTCCCCAGGGCGGCCGCGGCCGCGGCGATCTGCTCCGGCAGGTCGAAGGTGGTCTGGTAGCCGGTCAGGTCGAACTGCTGGCCCGGGGCGGGGTCGGCTGGGCTCATGGTGCCGGCCGAGGTGACGTCGTTGAGGACGATGTCCCCCACCGGCGTGGACGGGCAGTACAGCTCGTAGGGGCCCTCACCCCCGGGCTGGGGCGTGGGCATGGTGGCGCTCCCCGTGGCGAGCACCGCCTCCACCGGGTCGGCCTGGGGGAAGTGCACGCTCAGCCCCTCGGCCTCGGCGTCGTTGGGGTAGGGGTTGCAGAAGAACCCGAAGCTGTCCCCGAAGGCCTGCACCTGCAGGTCCACCCCGTCCACGGCGGCCTGGATGGGCCCGCCCTCGGCCACGTACTGCGGGCCGACATCCCCGGCCGGCTCGGTGGCGGTGACGGTCACCCCCCCGGCGGGAACCGGGTTGGGGAGCTGCACCGAGAAGGTGGCCGTCGGGCCGGGCAGGTCGGGCTCGTAGATGGCGGGACCGCCCGGATCGGTGACGACGGGCACCGAGGTCCCGGTGTTGCCCGCCACCGTGGTCGGGCTCGAGCCGCCCGGGGACGACCCGCTCCAGCCCACCACGACGGTCGTGTCGGGGCCACCCGGGCCCACCGGGAGGGTCGTGTCGGGGCCACCCGGGCCCACCGGGAGGGTGGTGTCGGAGCCCGACGCCGGGGTCGTGGTCGTGGTGGAGTCGGAGCCCGGCACGGTGGTGGCGGGACCGGTCGAGACCGACGTGGTGGTGGTGGCCTCGGGCGGGACCGACACCGGGACGGGATAGATGTCGCCGTAGCCGGCGGTCCCGCTCACATCGAGGTAGGTGTTGACCGACCCCGACAGATCGCTCAGCCCCAGCTGCTCGAGCTCGGTCACCACGCTCTGGGGCAGCGTCAACGACACCGCCAGCCCCGTGACGCCGAAGGTCTCCCCCGCCGTCAGGGGGCTCGACTGCGGCGCGATGGTGGCGCTCGAGGTGACGTCGTTGACGGCGATGTCCCCCACCGGCGTCGACGGGCAGAACAGCTCGTAGGGCTGACCCGCCGCCACCGTGCCGACCTGGGCGCCGCCGCCCGGGGGCGATGTGATGGTGGTGGTGGTGGCCGTGCCGGTGGCGTCGGCCATGGCGATGACGGGGCGGATGGGACCGGCGTCGGGCTTGGCCCCGGTGGAGCCCGAGGTGGGGATGGCGTCGTTGGGGTAGGCGGTGCAGGTCATGGTGAAGGCCTTGCTGGAGAGCTCGGCCACCACCAGCATCTGGTCGTCCTGGGCGATGGTGACGGGGCCGCCCGAGGCGGTGAAGGGCCCCACCGTCGCGGGCGAGGACGGGAGGTCGAGGGCGAGGCCGCCCGAGGGCACCGGATCGGGGATGGGGACGTCGAAGTCCATGGAGCCGGTCGGGATCTGGGACGGCCCGGCCCCGTAGGCGTCGACGGCCGAGGCCGCCACGCCGTCGAAGGCGGCGTTGCCGAGGCCCGTCGCCGCCGTCACCGGACCGGCCGGGACGGGGATGTCGGTCTGGTAGCCGTCCACCTTGAACTGCCCCCCGGCGGCGGGGGCGGCCGGGGTGATGGCGGCCGAGGTGGTGACGTCGTTGAAGACGAGGTCACCCACGGGGGTGCCGGGGCAGAACAGCTCGTAGGCGCCGGTGAGCGAGGAGGTGGTCGGGGGCGGGGTCACCCCGCCCGCCGTGGCGATCACGGGGGAGATGGGCAGCCCGGGCGGCAGCCCCGTGGCGAAGCCGCTCGGCATCACGTCGTTGGGGTAGGCGGCGCACTGCAGGGGCGGGAAGCCGCTCGGGATGGCCACGTCGCTGAAGGTGAGCGAGATCGACGAACCGAGGCTCAGGGTGACGGCGCTCGAGGTGGCCGTGAACGGCCCCACGGTGAGGGGGGAGGACGGGGTGGACAGGGCCAGCCCCGCCGCGGGCAGGGGGCTCGGGATGCTCTGGTCGTAGGGCTGGGACCCCGTCGACTGCGACGACGGGGTGGCGCCGGTGGCATCGACGGTGGTGGTGACCGTGCCGCTGATGGCCGTGTTGCCCACGGCGGTGGCGGCCTGCACGATGTCGGGGGGCACCGTGGTCTGGATCTGGAAGTCCTCCAGGCTGAACTGCTGGCCCGGGGTGGGCGCCGCCGGTGACAGCGTCCCGGTGATCACGGCGTCGTTCAGCACCAGGTCCCCGATGGGGGTGTTGGTGCAGTACAGCTCGAACGGCGTCGTGTCGGCATAGGCCGAGGACGACACCACTTGGGCCACCACTGTCCCCACCAGTGCAAGACCGGTGGTGCACAGCAGGAGGCCGGCCAGGCCCATGCGGGCGGCGACGGTGCGAGAGCGTCCCACAGCTGCTCCTTCCTGGAGCCCGACATGCTGCTCGACTGCCCCCCGACGCAATGGAAGCACGGCCCGGGCTCGGCCAACAAGGGGTGGGCGGCGCCGTCCCCGTGCCTCCGGAGGACCACCGTCGGGCGCGTCGTCCCCCCACGATCCCCTCTTCCCGCTTGTCGACCGCGTCGTGCGGTCGTATCGACGCAATACGTGACGCATAGCCCCACCTCCCGCTCCGCCGTGTCACCGCACCCCGTGGGGCGGCGCACAGCGTCCTTGGACGTCCCACGCCCGGGGTCGGTTCCCGGTTGACGACGCTGCGACGCAGCGTCGTCGGGGAGGGCACCACCCGGAAGTCCCCTGGGGGCGGCACCCCGCCGCCCGGACCGTCCCCTCACCCGGCGGGCCGAACCGACCCGGGTAGCCTCGCCTCCGGCCCGCACCCGCCGGCGGCTCCCGGTGGCCCACGAGGAGACCCACGAGGAGAGCAGTGGTGGTCACTGCGCACACCCCATGGCAGCGCCCCCGGCATCCGCTGGTGTGGGCCGCCGTGGGAACCGTCCTCGTCGGCGTGGTGGCGCTGTACCTCGGGGTGTGGGGGACGGGCTACGGGCTCGACCTCCACGTCTACCGCGACGGGGTCGAGCGGTGGGTCCACGGCGCCAGCCCCTACGGCCACCTCTACACCGTCCACGACCTCCCCTACACCTACCCGCCCTTCTCGCTCGTGGCCTTCGCCCCCCTGGCCCTCCTTCCCTTCACCGTCACCCAGGTGCTGTGGTGGGTGCTCGGCCTGGCCGCGCTGGTGGGGGCCGTGGCGGTGGCGGCGCGCGCCGCCGGCTGGGCCCCGGGGAGCGCCCCGTGGGGGGCGGCCGTGGGATGGGCCGTGGCGTCGGTGCTCGTGGTGGAGCCGGCCCGCAGCACCTTCGACTACGGCCAGGTGAACGCCGTGCTGCTCGGCCTGGTGGTGGCCGACCTGCTCCTGGTGCCGTCCCGGCACCGGGGCTGGCTGGTGGGGTTGGCCGCCGCCGTCAAGCTCACCCCCATCGTCTTCGTCCTGGTCCCGCTGGTCGAACGCGATCTGCGCAGCGCGGCCCGCACGGTCCTGGGCTTCGTGGCGCTGTCCGGGGTCACCTGGGCCCTGTGGCCCGGGCCGTGCACCCACTACTGGCTCCACCAGGTGGCCTCGCCCGGCCAGATCGGCCCCGTGGGCGGCGCCGCCAACCAGTCCCTCTACGGGGTGCTGCACCGGGCCCCCTTCCCGAGCACGGGGGAGCCGGCGCTGTGGGCCGTGGCCGGCCTGGCCGTGCTGGCCATGACGTGCGTGGCCGCCCGGGGCGCCCTCGGTCGCGGCGACCGCCTCGGAGCGGTGCTGGCCGTGGCACTGTGCGGCCTCCTGGTCTCACCGGTGTCGTGGTCCCACCACTGGATCTGGGTGGTGCTCGTCCCCGTGGTCGTGGCCCGCCGGGGCGCCGCCGGGCCGGGGCCGGCGGTGCGGGTGGCCCTGGGTGGCCTCCTGGCCGTGGCCGTTGCCGCCCCCTACTGGTGGTGGTCGTCGGGGCCAGGGGGCGACGCCCTCCAGGACCTCATGCCGCTGTGGGCCGTGGGCGTGCTCGGCCTGTGGTGCGCCGAGGCCCTCGTCCCCCGCCGCTCGGGGCCGGGAGCGGGCCGGAGGGGCCCGCGCCCGGACCGGGGCGCAGCCCGATGGGAGACTGCTGCCCCCACCGTCGGGGCGGCGGCGGGCCGGGACACCGCCGTCCGGGACACCGCCGTCCGGGACACCGCCGCCGGGGACACCACGTTGTGACCTCCACCCAGGACCGCCACCTCGGAGCGCCGGGCACCGCCCCCCGCCCCCCCGACCCGCCCCCCCTCGCCGGCGACGCCGCCCGGGGCGGGGAGGGCGCCACCGCGTCGCACCTGTTCGATCAGGCCGAGCGCGGCGCCTGGACCCTGGTGTGGCTGGGCGTGCTCGGATCGGGTCTGGGGGCGTGGAGCACGTGGACCGAGTCCTCCACCATGTCGGTCCTGGCCCCGCTCATCGCCCTGGCGGGCACGGTCGGCCTGGTGGCGTGCTGGCTGGTGCGCACGCCCCGGGGCCGGCGCTTCCAGTGGCTCACCCTGGCGGCGGTGGTGGTGTCGGTGGTGGCCACCCAGTACGGACCCATCCACACCCGGCGCTACTACACCACCGACGCCGCCGCCCTCGACCACGTGGCCACGCTGGCCCTGGTGCACGGGCACAACCCCTACACCACCTCCATGGCGGGTGCGGGCTCGCTGCTCGACGTGCCCGCCCGGTTCTGGACCTACACCGCCACGGGCGGCTTCGTCCACGACGTGTCCTACCCGGCCGGGTCGTTCCTCGTCTACGCCCTCGCACCCCTGCTCGGCTTCCACCACCAGTTCGTCGACTGGGTGGACCTGGGGGCCTGGCTGGTGACCGGTGTCCTGGTCTTCGCCGCCCTGCCCCGCCGCCTGCGGTGGCTGGCGGCCCTCCTCGTCCTCACGCCCTTGTTCGTGGGGATCTTCGGCTCGGGCGGCACCGACGCCCCCTTCCTCCCCTTCCTCGTCCTGGCGGTGTGGCGGTGGGACCGCTACGGCGGCCCCCGGCGCGACGGCCTGGCCCGGTGGTCGGGGCCGGTGGCGCTGGGTGTGGCGTGCGCCATCAAGCAGATGCCGTGGTTCTGCGTGCCCTTCCTGGTGGCCGGGGTGGTGCTCGAGGCCCGCCGCCGGGGCCGGCGGCCGGTGCGCCTCGGGGTGCGCTACCTCGCCACCGTGGCCGCCGTCTTCGCCGTGCTGAACCTCCCCTTCGCCCTGGCCGCCCCGGGCCCGTGGTGGCACGGCAGCCTCACCCCCCTGGTGCAGCCCCTGGTGGCCGACGGCCAGGGGCTCGTCACCCTGGCCACCCAGGGCATCGTCTCCGGCGTCGACCTCACCGTCCTGAGCGCGTGCGGCGCCCTGGTCTTTCTGGCCGTGCTGTGCGCCTTCGTGGCCGGCTACCCCCGGACCAAGCGGGTGTGGCTCCTGCTCGTCCCCCTGGCCATGTTCGCCTCGGCCCGGAGCCTGTCGAGCTATCTGGTCGACCTCGTCCCCGCCGCCCTCGTGGCCGCCCTCACCGTGGCCGGGGCCGGGGGGCGCCCGCCGCCCGGCGGGCTCGGCTCCCTCGTGGCATCCCTGGGCGCCGCCGTGCGGACGCCGTGGCGGCGATGGGCGGCGGCGGGCTGCGCCCTGAGCGCGGTGGGGGCCGTGGTGGCGGCGGTGGTGGCCTTCACCTCGGTGCCCCTGGCGGTGGCGGTGCGCTCGGTCCACACCGGTCCGGCCGGGTCCCGCTTCTACGCCGTCACCGTCACCGTGGACAACCACACCGGGAGCCCCCAGGTCCCCCACGTCCTGGTGGACATGGGGTCGCATCCCTCGGGCTTCTGGCTGCCGCGCCACGGGCCCCTCCTGGCCGTCCCCCCCCACGGCCGGCGCACGTACACCCTGTCGCCCCCCACCGTCACCTACACCGCCCTGCGGGGGGCGGGCTGGGTGGTCCAGGCCTACACGGCGGACCCCCGGGCCCTCAGCACCTCGGCCGTGCAGGTGGGCACCCGGCCCCCGCCCCAGCCGTAGGGCGGCGGCCGGGGCACGCTGGCCTCAGCCGGGCACGCCCCGCACGTCCCGGGAGCGGGCCCGCACCACGCCCCGGTGGCGGCGTCGCCGTGCCGCACCGGGATCGCCCCACCCCCGCCACAGCGAGACCCCCAGCCCGCACGCCACCACCACGGTGCGCAGGGCCCGGTCCATGGGGAAGGCGGTGGCGGCGTACCAGGGGGCGGCCGGGGAGCCGGCCCCGGCCAGGTGGAGGATGACCATGGCGTTGGCGAAGTCGACGAGCCCGGCCACCGTCACCGCCGCCACCGTCCATCCCGGCCACGCCGCCAGCAGTCCGAAGACCAGGACCCACAGCATGTACTGGGGCGAGAAGACCTTGTTGAACAGCATCAGGGTGGTGAAGGCGGCGGCGGCGGCCGGCGCCACCGGCGCCCCCCGCAGGACCCACAGGGCCAGGGCGCCCAGCACGGCCAGCACCAGCAGGGCGCTCACGGTGTCGAAGGTGCCGATGGACCACGACGTGGCGATGTGGAGCTGGTAGAGGAGTCCCTCCCCCCCGCCCCGGGCGGCGTTGAACCGGAAGAAGTGGCTCCAGGCGTCGAGATTGAGCACGGCGAAGGGCACGTTGAGCACGAGGGCGGTGGCGGTGGCGGTGGCGGCCATGCGCACCCCGCCCCGGCGCGCCGCACCGTCGCGCCGGTCGGCGAAGCACCCCACCACGCACAGCCCGAGGAGCAGGACGGGGAAGAACTTGGCGCAGGTGCCGGCCATGAGGAGGACGCCGGCCCAGCCGTAGCGGCGGTGGCGGTAGCAGTCCCACCCGCCCACCATGAGCACGATGGCGAGCAGGTCCCAGTTGAGGAGGCCGAACACGAGCAGGAGCGGCGACAGGGCGAAGAGCCAGGCGGCCCGGGGCGAGCAGCGGTGCAGGAGCACGACCGTCCCCCAGGCACACACGAGAAGCCCTGCCGCGCTGGCCAGCAGGTAGCCCCCGACACCCGGGGCCCACGCCGCACCCCACATGAACAGCCCGGTGAGCACCGGGTACTCGATGGCGGTGTGGACGTAGGGAAAGGCGTGGTCGGCCAGGTGGTGGGTGTGGTACAGGTTCACCACGTCCGAGTAGGCGAAGTGCCCGTAGGCCCACTGCCGGTAGCCGAGGCCCGAGGCGCGGGCCGAGCGCGGGGCGGCGGGCAGGCGGGTGCGCAGGTAGGCCCACACCATCCAGGCCGTGGTGCACGCCAGGGGCCCGAGCACAGCGGTCCGCGCCCGCACGGCGCCGAGCAGGCCGGGGGGCGCCGCGGGCGGCGGTACCGGGGCGGGCCGGGGCGGTGCCGGGCCCGCCGGGCTCGGCCGGATCCCCTCCGAGCGCTCGGCCGTGGCGATGCCGGGTGCGTCGACCTCGGTGTCCACCTTCGCCTCCCCGCCCCCGACCCGGGCGTACGTTAGCGCCGGGTCGCGCGCGCCCGACCGCGCCGGACGCCCCCGCCCCCGGGGTGGACCGGGCGGGCGCCCCACCCGTCAGCGGAGGCCCGACACCACCGTGGCCCACCGCCGGCGGCGCACCAACCACCACCCCCCCGCCACCACCACGGCCACCACGGCCACGTCGCCCGCCCCCCGGAGCAGGGGCTCGCCCCCCGGGCCCACCACCAGCATGGCCAGGGCGGCGCCCAGCGCCAGGGCCCGCGACCGTTGCGCCGTGGTGGCGGCCAGGAGCACGAGGCCCCACAGGAGGTACCAGGGCCACACCGTGGGGCTGAGGAGCACGAACGCCGCCAGCGCCACGCCCAGGAGGCCCACGTCGTCGGGCCGGCGGACCTGGGCCAGCAACCACAGGACCACCACGGCCGAGACGGCCACGCCCGTCCACTGCACCACCGTCACCACGGCGTGGCGGTGCACGTGCACACCCACACTGGACAGGACCTCGCCCAGCACCGACCCCAGCGCCACCGACGGCGTCTGCAGTACCCGCACGTCGGTGGGGACGCGCAGGGCGCCGGGACCGAGCCAGCCCCATCCCAGTCCCGAGGCGGCCGTGACCGCACCCACCGTCGCCGCCGGCACCACCACGGCGCGGGCCAGGGCCAGGGCCCGGGCCCGGCCCCGCACCGAGCGCACCGATCCCACCGCCACGAACACCACGGCCCCGGCGGCGGGGACCTTCACCGCCGCCGCCAGGGCGCACAGGACCAGCCCGAGCCCGGGACGCCCCTCGGCCACGAGGGCCACCCCGGCCACCACCAGGCCCACCATGAGGGCGTCGTTGTGACCCGAGGCGATGCAGCCCAGCAGGGCCAGGGGGCTCAGGGCCCCGAGCCACAGGGCGACGCCGGGGTCCACGCCGTGGTGGCGGGCCAGGCGGGGCAGGAACACCATCACCAGGGCCACCCCGGCCAGCTCCAGGCACCGCAGGGCCACGACCTCGGCCGTGAGCGAGGTACCGAAGAGGACGGCCGACCCCCGCGCCGCCGACACGAACAGCGGACCGTAGGGGGCCGGGGTGGAGCGCCACACCGCCGTGACCGAGGCGAGCACGGGGCCGGGGCCGAGCACCGACGGCGAGGACGTATAGGGGTCGTGGCCGCCGTGTGCCACGAGGCCCTGGGCGACGTAGCTGTAGAGGTCGCGACTGAACAGCGGCGGCCCGAGCACGAGCGGCAGTCCCCACGCCCCGAGGACGGCCCAGGCCCGCCCCGGCCCCAGCCTCCCCCGCCGCGCCTCGCCCCCCAGCCCGAGCCACGCCACCACGAGGAGGGCCAGCGAGCCGTAGAACGCCACCCCGTCCACCACCGTCCGCCCGGGGAGCACGTACCACCACCGGGCCCCGACCGGCAGGGCCCCGACGCGCCCGCCACAGACGGCCAGCCCGGCGGCCCCCGCCGCGCCGAGCGCCAGCCACACCGTCCACGGCGCTTCGGACCGGCGCCGGCGCCGGGTCACGACGAAGCGCTCGGTCACGACACCCGACGCCGCCTTCCCGGCCAGCCCGCCCGGGGTGGCGGCGGAGCGGTCCGTTGTGTCGGGCCGGGGGGGCATGCGGGCTGGCGCCCCCGGCGTCAGGCGATCGGCACCGGACGGCGGGCCCGCTCACGCCGTGGGCGGGCGTGCGCGCGGCGCCGGCGGCGGGCCACACCCAGGGCCCCCACGATGGCCAGGGCGAGGGCGCCGCCCGCCAGCGTGCACCAGGCGCCGGTGGCCAGGCCCGGCGCGCTGTAGTGCCACGACAGCACGCCGTCGCCGGCGGGGACGTCGACGGCTTGGACCAGCCCCAGGCGCTGCACCGGGAGCGTGACGGCCCGGCCCCCCGTGCTCGGGCGCCACGTCGCCGACCAGCCCGGGATCTCGGCCACGGCCCGGACCACGCGCACGCCCCGGGCCGAGGACACCCGGGCCGAGCCGGGGACGAGCACGGGCCCCGAGAGGGCCCTCACCGATGCACCCGCCGTGGCGCCGTCGCCGGGGGCCGGGCGCAGCGACAGGGGCGGGTCGGCCCGGGTGTTGGCGAAGTAGGCCAGCGGGCCGCCGTCCCCGGCAAAGCGCCAGTGGGACCCGCTCAGGACGGCCTCGAGAGGCCCGTCGGCGACATAGCTCCCCCCGCCCGCGGTGCGCAGGACCGGGGCCGACTCGAGCTCCAGCGAGGTCGTCGACCCCAGCACCAGCGCCACCCCCGGAGCGGGCGAGGCGAAGCGCAGGTCGAGCACCCCGCCGGCGGCGGAGACGGCCGGATGGACGGCCACCAGGGCCCCCCCGGCCTGCTCGAGCCACACCTCGAGCCCGGCCGTGGACGGGGCCACCCCGCCCGACCAGCGCACCGAGACCGAGCTGAGGTCGAGCTGCTCGGCGAAGACCCAGCGGGTGGTGACCCCCGGGCCCACGGCGCGGCGGTCCCCCGTCCCGGCCGGGGCGGCCGTGCCCGACGTCACCAGGGCGGTGGGGTAGGTCAGCAGGGCGGTGGTGTCGAGGGAGTCGAACACCCCGTCCACCAGGCTGGCGGGGTCGAGGGTGTTGGTGCCCTCCCCCGTGGCCAGGTGGGACCCGGTCACGGCGGCGTAGGTCCCGTCGACGATGGAGCTGTAGCCCTGGGCGCTGTAGGTGTGGTCGAGGACGTTGAGGTCGGGCTCACCCACGGCCATGAGGTCCACCGACGGCACGTTGGGGTTGTACATGACGAAGCGCCCCGCCGTCCCGAGCGCCTGGGGCAGGTGCAGCGGCACCATGGACACCCCCGACGTGGCGGTGGCGGTGGCGGGGGCACGGCCCCACCCCACGGCCACGTCCCACACGCTGGTGACGTTGAAGAGGGCGAGATCGGCCACGACGAACGCCACCACCAGCACGGCCAGCCGCCGGGGGGAGAGACGCCGCTGGAGCAGCAGCCCGGCCAGCGCCAGGGCCAGCACGGCCGAGACCACGAACAGGGGTCGTTGCGGGGCGGCGCGCGTGGCCTCGCCCACCGTGGCTCCCGCCACTCCGGCCACGGTGGAGGGGCTGGCGATGCCGATGATGCTGAGCACGGCGGCGGCCACGGGCACGATCACGGCGGCGGCCACCGCACCACGCCACCGCGCCGACCGGACCCGGGACCCGGACACGGGACCGAGGTCGCGGGTCGCGCCGTTGGCGGCAGTCGGCCTGGCCCCGTTGGCGGTGGCGCTGGCGGTGGCCGTTCCGTTGCCGCCCACGCCCGGCGGGACCGACGACCCGTTGGTCGTGGCCGTGGCAGGAGGAGCACCGTTGCCCGCCGTCGCAGGGGCGGCGCGGCCGGCACGGGCCCGGTCCAGCACCAGGTCGACGAAGTAGGCGACGAGGATGGCGAGGGCCAGATCGGTGATGGCGATGTTGCGGCTCTGGAGGCGCTGGCCTCCGAACATCGGGACGTGCACCAGCACGTGCCCGAGGGGGGTGAAGCTGCCCAGGGCCAGGACCACCCCCACCACGGCCACCACGTGCCAGATGAGCCATTCCGGCAGGGGACGGCGGCGCCGCAGGGTACCGAGGAGCCCCACGGCGGCAGTGAGGGGGAGCAGGCCGGCGTACCCCATCACCTCGGGGAGGTTGTAGCTCGTGAACCACGGTGCGGTGCCGAAGGAGCCGGTGCCCCCCAGGAGGGTGGGCACCAGCCCCAGGGTGAGCCAGCGCGGCGCCAGGGAGCCCGAGCTGTACAGGATGTAACTGTTGACGGCGCGCTGGGAGGTGCTCACCGCCTCCGATCCGGGCAGCCACTGCACGGCGCTCACGAGCACGGCGATCCCGAGACCCACCCCCACGCTGACCACGAAGGGCACGAGGGGCCGGGCCTCCCGCCACAGCAGCCACAGGCCGTACAGCCCGGCGATCACCACCACCGTGGCGATGGAGCGGGGCTCGCCGGCCAGGACCACCATGGCCCCGAAGCACCCCAGCGCCAGGGTCCAGCGCAGGCGCCCGGCGCCGTCCGGGGCGCGGGCCAGGGTCCGCATGGCCAGGATGATGAGCGGGGTCCAGCTCATGCCCGCCACCAGTCCGAAGTGCGAGACGTGGACGTCCATGGCCCCGGCGAAGCCGAACGACGCGCCGGCCAGGGCGCTGGCGACCACCCCACGGCCGATGCGGCGCAACAGGGCGTACAGACCGAGCACCGCCACCCAGTAGACGATGAAGAGGTTCAGCGTCCAGGCCAGCGCTCCGGGCAGCACGGCGAAGAGGAAGGTGAAGGGATAGAAGGCGCCTGCGTTCCAGCCCCCGAGGAGCGGGGCCCCGCCCCAGATGTAGGGGTCGTAGGTGGGAAGCGTGCCATGGCGCAGCTGCTGGCCCACGAGCACCCGCAGGGGGAAGTTCTGGAGGATGTCGTCGCCGGGCATGGCGGGGTGCCCGGCCACGGCGGGAGCCCCGAACCACACCACGGGGACGAGGGCGAGCACGAGGACGGCCAGCGCGTCGGGATGGCGGCGCACCCATCGGAGCCAGCCCGCTGCGGGCGCGCCCCGGTCCGGCACGCCCGAGGAGGCGCGCCGCGTCGTCGGAGCCTCGGTGGCGAGGTGCTCCCGGCTGCGCCAGCCCGCCACTCCTCGAGTGGTCTGCACGGTCCGAGCCACGGGGGCGAGAGTCTATCGACCCGGCCTGGGGCCCGATCGGCGCCGATCAGGCCGCGGACGGGCACGACGATGCGGCACGGTCTCGCTCCCCACCATCGCAATTTGCCCCATGGCGCCGCCCAACGGGCGGCACGACTGGCGCCCGCCCCGCCCTCCGCCGTGCCGACCCGCCCCCGCGGCCCCGCCGCTCAGTCGTCGTCAAGGCCAGTCCCAGTGTGTTCCCAGTGACCCTGCCCGTAGGTGACCTTCGGCCCTCCCCCCTCCCCGCCCCCGGGCGGCACCATGCCCCCAGGCAGGAGGTGGGCACCATGTGGCGAGGGCACCGGCGCAGGCAGGAGGACACCGAGGCGAGCTCGGCCGAGCGGCTCGTCGTCGAGGAGTGCTCGGCCTTCTTGGCCGGGCGCTACGCCGATCTCGTCGACGGGGCGGGACGACCCCTCCCGGCCTGGGTGTGGCTCAACGCGCTGGCCCACGGTTCGCACCACGAGCTGGCGGCCCTCGCCGCGCAGCCCCCGCACTGGCAGGCCGACAGCGGGCACGACGCCACGTGGCAGCGGGCCGTCTCCTTCCTCGCCCACGAGATCCGGTGCGTGGCGCGCCAGGAGGGGATCGAGGTGGGCCAGCTCCAGGCCCGCGTCCTCGTCCCCCTGGAGCTGGCCATGATGAAGGAGTCGGTGCGGTCCGTGGCTCCCTCGACCTTCGTGGGCGCCGTCATGGAGGTCCTGCACCGCGAGGCCGACGACCGCTCGCGGCCCTGAGCCTCGTCCCCGGGCCGCCCCGCTGGGCGCGCCACCACGGTGCGGGCCCACGACGGTGGGGTGGCGTCACGGTGCTCGGCCCAGCGCCTCGTACACGGCATCGACCAGGGCACGGTTGCGGCTGCTCTGCCAGCGCGGGATGACGTGGTTCATGGTGTAGCCGAAGGCCAGACCGGCCACCGGATCGGCGAATCCGAGGGCGCCCCCCGTGCCGAAGTGGCCGAAGCTGCCGGGGTTGGGTCCGAAGGGCCGGCGCGCCGTGGAGGGCTTGAACCCGAGCCCGAAGGCGGCGTCCTCACCGAGCACGGGGCAGTAGCCCTCGGACTGCACGCCCGTCGCCTGGCGCAGGAGACCGGGCGAGAGGAGGCGACCCTCCTCCAGCAAGGCGCCGTAGACACGGGCGACGGCGGTGGCGGTGGCGTGGGCGTTGGTGGAGGGCACCTCGGCCCGGCGCCAGCGCTCGGTGTTCTCCACCCCGATGGAGGAGTACCCGGGGGGGTTGAAGTAGGCGAGCTCCACCATGGCGCCGGCGTCGGCGTCGGCGTGACGCCGCCCCGGGCCGGTCACGTCGAGGCCCGTCGATCCCGGGGAGCGCGATGCCAGCACCACGTCGGCGCAGCGATCGAGATCCCCGGGCGCCACCCCCACGTGCAGGTCCGCCCCGACCGATCGGGCCAACGCCGCCACCCCGGCCCCGGGAGTGACCCCGGTGACGCGCCGCGCCACCTCACCCACCAGGTGGCCGTAGGTGTTGGCGTGGTAGGCGTGCCGGGTCCCCGGCTCCCACCACGCCTCGGTGGCGGCCAGCGCCGAGGTCATGCGTCCCCAGTCCCACAGGTCCTCGTTGCTGAGCGGGGCCCGGATGGCGGGCACGCCGGCCCGGTGGCACAGGGCGTGGCGCACCGTGGCCCCCGCCTTACCGCCCTGGGCGAACTCCGGCCACACCGACGCCACCGGGTCGTCCAGCCCGAGCAGGCCGGCGTCGACCAGCTGCAGGACGAGCAGGGCCACGAAGGGTTTGCCGGCGGAGTAGATGTCGACCAGGGTGTCGTGCTCCCAGGGCCGGAGCGGGGCCGTCGCCGCCCACCCCCCGGCCAGCTCCACCACGGTGACGCCCCCCACCACCACCGTGACGGCGGCACCGAGCTCGCCCCGATGGGCGAAGTTGGCGGCGAAGGCCCGGCGCACCGCGGCGAAGGCCGGGGCGCAGTGCCCGGCGATGGGCACGGTCGGGGACGCCGTCACGGTGGCAGTCTGGCCCGCCCCCGTCCCAGGTCCGGCGGGTCGGCCGGGACTTCGGTCCGCACCCGGGGGCTAGGGGGCGGGGTGCGACCAGGACACCACCGATCCGGCGAGTCCCGCCTCGGGACCGGCCAGGCGCCATCCCACCCGGACCAGGAGAAGGCCCAGGCGCCGGGTGGGACCGCGCCCCCGCCCGGCCGGGATCGGGGCACCGGCGGCGGACCCGGGAGCGAGGGGAGCCGCCAGTCGACGCAGCTCGCGCTGGTGCTGGTGGGCGGCGTCGAGTCCCTGGGCCGGGTTCACCGCATCTCCCCGGCCGTGGCATCCGTCCTCACCCCGGCATCATAATCGTTGGCGATTGCTAATTCAACGAATTTCCTATATAGTCATTTGCCTATGCAGATCGCCGAAGAGGGGACGGCCGGGCCGGGAACGGTGGGCGTGGTCGGACCCTCCCTCCTCTTCGACCTGGCCTGGTCGGTGCACGCCGCCGAGTCGACGTACCTCCGCCAGGCCTATCCCCCCCTGGCCGCCGCCTACGGCGACGACCCCTCCCTGGCGGGACGGATCGCCGCCATGTGGGACGACGGGCTGGGCTGCTTCAGCGAGCTCGAGGTGCTGGGCTGGCTGGCCGGCGTGGCCACCGGGACCGACCTCGACACCGTGCTCGACGGGGTCGTGGGCGCCATCGCCACCGTGCCCGCCGACCTGCCGCTGCGATCGGAGACGGCCGAGGTCCGCACCCTCATCTACCGCCGCCTGGCCGCCCTGGAGGGGTCCCCCGCCGTGCGCCGACGCTACGTCGAGCTGCTCCGGGCCCTGTGGGGCGGCATCGACCCGTGGTGGCAGCGGCACGGAGCGCCCGCCTCCCTCCAGGCGGCCGAGGAGACCCGGGCCGCACTGGCCCGGGGCACCGACTGGCGTGACCTCGTCGGGCGGGAGTGCGAGACCCTGATCTCGCACCTCCCCACCATCGCCGAGGAGCACGACGACGGCCGGCCGCTCACCCTGGTGGCCTGTGCCTTCTTCGGGCGGGGCCTGTACCTCGACTTCCCCGACACGTACCTCCTGGGCTTCGGCGCCCTCCCCCACGACCATCACGCCCGGGTGCGCACCGACGCCATGGCCCGGCGCCTGCGGGCCCTGGCCGACCCCACCCGGTTGGCCATCCTCGACTTCGTGGGCGGAGGTCCCACCACGGTGGGGGCCGTGGCCCGCGCCTTCTCCCTCGCCCAGCCCACGGTGAGCGCGCACGTCAAGCACCTCCGTGAGGCGGGCCTGGTCTCCACGGTGCGCCAGGGGGGACGGCTCGAGATCTCGCTCGACCGGGCCGCCACCGCCGACCTGGCCCGGGACCTGGGCGAGCTCTTCGCCGGCTGAGCTCCTCCCGTCGGGGTCGATCTCGGGGCACACCCCGACAACAACGCCCTTGCCAACGGCGTCTCAGTGAGTAGGATACCTAGTATTCTACTGACGGAGGCCCGACCGATGGCGGCTCGACCGATGGGTGCTCGACCGATGGGTGCAGGGCGGTGAGCGTCCGGCACGCCCTGCTGGCCCTGCTCAGCGAGGGTCCGAAGTACGGCCTCCAGCTGCGCCAGGAATTCGAGGCCCGGACGGGCGAGGTGTGGCCCCTCAACGTGGGCCAGGTCTACACGACCCTGCAGCGCCTCGAGCGCGACGGGCTGGTGGCCTCCGAGGGCGAGGCGGAGCACGAGGCGGGCCCCCAGAAGGGGTTCCGCATCACCGCCGAAGGCCAGGACGAGCTCGACGCCTGGCTCCACACCCCCCCCGACCTGAGCATGCCGCCGCGCGACGAGCTGGTCATCAAGGTCCTGGTGGCCATGCGGGTGCCGGGCGTCGACGTGCGGGAGGTCATCCAGGTCCACCGCCGCTACGTCGTCGAGGTCATGCAGCAGTGGACCCGGCTCAAGGAGAACGAGGCCCAGTTCGACCTCAACTTCGCCCTGGTGGTCGACGCCGAGCTGTTCCGCCTGGACGCCGTGGTCCGGTGGCTCGACACCACCGACGGCCGCCTCAAGCGCGCCGCCCTCGAACCCGTGCCGGCTCCGCCGGCGGCTATGCCGCGCCCGCGGCGGAAGGTGGGAACACCGCGATGAGCTACCTCGAGATGCACCACGTCTCCAAGACCTACGGCGCCGCCGCCACCGAGGTCGAGGCGCTCCAGGACATCAACCTGGCCGTGGAGGCGGGGACCATGGTGGCGGTCATGGGGCCGAGCGGCTCGGGCAAGAGCACGCTCCTCACCATCGCCGGCAGCCTGGAGGACCCCACCACGGGCGAGGTGGTGGTGGCCGGGGCCCGGCTGGCGACCCTGTCGCGCAACGAGAAGGCCCGCCTGCGACGGCGCTCCATCGGCTACGTGTTCCAGGACTTCAACCTCCTGCCCGGGCTCACGGCGGCCGAGAACGTGTCGCTGCCGCTCGAGCTCGACGGGATGCCGGCCCGCAAGGCCCACGGGGTGGGGATGGCCGTGCTCGAGGAGCTGGGTCTGGCCGACCGGGCCGGGCACTTCCCCGACCAGCTGTCGGGGGGGGAGCGCCAGCGCGTGGCCATCGCCCGGGCCGTGGTGGGCGACCGCCACCTCCTGCTCGCCGACGAGCCCTCGGGCGCCCTCGACTCCGTGAACGGCGAGGCCGTGATGCGCATGGTGCTGGGCGCCTGCCGCCGCGGCATGGCGGCCGTGGTGGTCACCCACGACGCCCAGCTGGCCTCGTGGGCCGACCGCGTGGTGTTCATCCGCGACGGCCAGATCGTGGACCAGACCGCCCACCAGGACGTCGAGGACATCCTGGCCCGCACCCAGAGGTCGTGAGATGACCGTCACCCTGGACCGACCCCTCGCCGCCACCGGCACCGCCGGCGACGGCGGCCTTCCCGCCCGCCGGGCCGTGGTCCGCTGGGCCTGGCGCCTGTTCCGCCGGGAATGGCGCCAGCAGCTCCTCATCCTGGCCCTCATCACCTTCGCCGTGGCGGGGACGATCGTGGGCTCGGCCATCGCCACCAACACCCCCCCGCCCAAGAACTCGGGCTTCGGCAGCGCCGACGACGCCATCACCTTCTCGAACGACGGCGCCCGCACGCAGAGCGTCATCGCCGGCCTCGAGCACCGGTTCGGCCGGGTCCAGGTGATCGTGGACGAGGCCCAGTCGATCCCGGGATCGATCGACTCCTATCAGATCCAGGCCCAGGACCCGCACGGGCCCTTCGGGGGGCCCATGCTGGCCCTGGTGTCGGGGCGCTACCCCACCGACGCGGCCGAGGTGGCCGTGACGAGCGGCCTGACCTCGGCGTTCCACCTGCGGGTGGGGTCGACGTGGCGGGTGGGCGGCGTCGAGCGCCGGGTGGTGGGGATCGTGCAGAACCCCCAGAGCCTCCTGGCCCAGTTCGCCCTGGTCGTGCCCGGGCAGGTCACCCACGCCACCACCGTCACCGCCCTGTTCGACGCCCCCGGCGTGCCCCTGGGCACCATCGGCCACAACGTGCAGACACCGACCTCGGTGGCGCAGTCCAACGTCCTCAACCCCGAGACCATCTCCCTCGCCGCCCTCGTCCTCGGCATGCTGCTCATCGCCCTCGTGTCCATCGGCGGGTTCACCGTGCTGGCCCAGCGCCGCCTGCGCGCCATCGGGATGATCGAGTCCATCGGGGCCACCGACCGCCACGTCCGCCTGGTGGTGCGGGCCAACGGGACCGTGGTGGGCATGGTGGGGGCGGTCCTCGGCCTGGTCCTCGGGTTCGGGGTGTGGCTCGCCTACCGGCCCAGCATGGAGCAGAGCGTCCACCACCGCATCGGGGCCACGGCCCTGTCGTGGCCCGTGGTCATCGCCGCCATGGTCCTGGCCGTGGTGGCCGCCCTGGCGGCGGCGTCGCGCCCGGCCGTCTCGGTGACCAAGATCCCTGTGGTCCAGGCCCTGTCGGGCCGTCCCGCCGCCCCCCGGCAGGTGCACCGGTCCGCCCTCCCCGGCATCGTCCTCCTCGTCCTCTCCTTCCTCCTCCTCGGCTACGCCGGGGGGACCGACAACGGCAACGGCAGCGGCGGCGACCCCGAGCTGCTGTTGGGCCTCGTCCTGCTCATCCCCGGGCTCATCCTCCTCGCCCCCTTCTTCCTGTCGCTCACCGCCCGCGTCGGGCGCCGGGCCCCCATCGCGGCCCGCATCGCCCTGCGCGACCTGGCCCGCTACCGGGCCCGTTCGGGCTCGGCCCTGGCGGCCATCAGCGTGGGGGTGCTGGTGGCGGTCGTCGTCATGCTGGCGGCGGCGGCCCGCTACGGCAACGTCCTCGACTACGCCGGGCCCAACCTGGCCGCCAACCAGCTGGCCCTGCACGAGGCCCTGCCCCCGCCCGGGGGCCAGGTGGTGCAACGCAACCGCCAGGGCCAGCTCGTCCCCGTCAAGAACCCCCCGGTGGAGACGGCCAGTCCGGTCGAGCTGGCGGCCACGGCATCCCAGATCGCCAAGGGCCTGGGGGCCCAGCTCATCCCCCTCGAGACGCCGAGCGCCCAGCTCAACGCCACGGAGGGGGGCCGGAGCTGGAACGGGGCCGTCTACGTGGCCACCCCGCAGCTGCTGCGGGCCTTCGGGATCGCCCCCTCGCAGGTCGACCCCGACGCCGACGTCCTGAGCTCACGCCCGGGCCTGTCCGGCCTGTCCGGGATCCAGCTCAGCACCGGGGGGAACGGGCCCAGCGGCGGCCCGGGCCAGAGCGGGCCGTCACCGAACTGCACCTCCGCCTCGGGCTGCAACGCCGCCCCGGTGATCCAGGAGGTGTCGGCCCTCCCCTCGGGGACCTCGGCCCCCAACACCGTCATCACCGAGCAGGCCATGCGCCGCTTCCACATCAGCTGGAGCGTCAGCGACTGGCTCGTGCTCGGGGCCCAGCCCTTCACCGCCGCCCAGATCGCCAGCGCCGAGCACGCCGCCGCCGCCACCCAGCTCACGGTGGAGTCCAAGAACGACCAGCCCACCTCCTCCGCCGTGGTGGGCAGCGCCACCATCCTCGGCATCGTCATCGCCCTGGGGGTGCTCGGCATGTCGGTGGGCCTGGTCCGCAGCGAGTCGGCCGGCGATCTCCGCACGCTGGCGGCCACCGGTGCCTCGAGCGCCACGCGCCGCACCCTCACCGCCGTGACGGCGGGGGCGCTCGGGTTCCTGGGTGCCCTCCTGGGGGTGGTGGGGGGCTACGTGGGCATGATCGGGTGGTTGCGGAGCAACTCCCTCAACGGGGGGATCAGAGCCCTGGGCAACGTCCCGGTCACCGACCTCCTCCTCCTCCTCGTGGCCATGCCCCTCCTCGCCGCCGCCCTGGGGTGGCTCCTGGCCGGCCGCCAACCGTCCGCCCTGTCCCACCAGCCCATCGAGTGACGGGTCGGGGCCGGCGGGGGGCGGCGGCCCCCACCGTGCTCGCTCAGAGATCCCCTCGCTCAGAGATCCCAGAGCCGGGCCCGACCGGCGGCGGCGAAGGCGGCCCGCAGGGCGGCCTCGTCGGCGGTCCCGAAGGGCCGGTAGGCGGCGTCCCCCCGCGCCCGCACGTACAGGGCGTCGCCCCCGACCCGGTCGGCCCGGACCTTGTCGTGCACGAGGCGCCGCACCAGCACCTTGTTGGTGGGCGTGGTGGGGAGCCCCGCGCCCACCCGCACGTAGCGGGGCCGCCACTTGGGGCTGAGGTCGCCCTGGGCGTTGACCCAGGCGGCGAAGCCGGCCGGGTCGAAGGCCGCCCCGGTCCGGAGCACGACGGCGGCCATGACCTGGTCGCCGGCGTCGGCGTCGGGCACGCCGTACACGGCGACCAGGGCCACGTCGGGGTGGCGGCCCAGCGCGGCCTCCACCGGACCGGCCGGGAAGTTCTCGCCGTCCACCCGCAGCCAGTCCGAGGTCCGCCCGGCGAAGTACACCCAGCCCTCGGCGTCGACGTAGGCGAGGTCGCCGCTCCAGTACCACCCCCCCCGGGTGGTGCGGGCCATGGCCGCCTCGTTGCGGTAGTACCCCTCGAAGGGGCCCACCCCGTCGGTGTTGACCAGCTCCCCCACGCACTCCTCGGCGTTGACCAGGGCGCCGTCGGGGCCGAAGCGGGCCCG
>DATJOV010000151.1:0-4421 GCA_035506735.1 Acidimicrobiales bacterium
GTGTGGTGGACCACGGACACTCCTTCCGCCCCCGGCCGGGGGCGTGCTCCCGGCCGATTCACGACTAATCCTACCGAAACGGTAAAAATACTAGGCAATTGGGTGCCTGTCCACCGGGCGGCCCGGAGGCCGGCGAGGCCCCGGCCCCGGGAGCCGGGACCGGGCACCGGCACCGGGGCACGGGGGCACCGGGGCCCGGGGGTCGGACGGGGCGGGTCCGCGGGCCCCGGGGGCAGCAGGCCTCACCCCGCTCGACGGGCGGGCACCGGCCCGGGCGGGCAGAATCCCCGGGTGCACATCCCGGCCAAGGTCGACTACGGCATGCGGGCCCTGCTCTCGCTCACCGAGCGGGGGGAGCCGGCCACGGCCGAGGCGCTGGCCGAGGACCAGGGGCTGCCGGCGCGCTTTCTCGGGGCCATCCTCATCGAGCTGCGCCGGGCCGGGCTGGTGGCCAGCCAGCGGGGGGCCGAGGGCGGCTACCGCCTGGCCCGCCCGGCCAAGGAGATCTGCGTGGCCGACGTCATGCGGGCCCTGGACGGGCCCCTGGCCGAGGTGCGGGGACTGCGCCCCGAGGCCACCTCCTACGACGGGGCCGCCGTCCACCTCCAGGACGTGTGGGTGGCGGTGCGGGCCAGCCTGCGCAACGTCCTGGAGCGGGTCACCCTGGAGGACGTGGTGGCGGGGCGCCTGCCCCGCACTGTGGCCCGCCTCACCGAGGACCCCGACGCCTGGGAGCCCCGCTGACCCCGACGCCCCCCGCCCCCCGCTGACGGGGCCGGCCCCGCCCCGGGTGGCTCAGGCCGGGCGCCTGGTCCCGGCCCGGC
The DNA here is from genome assembly GCA_035506735.1 of Acidimicrobiales bacterium. Lineage (GTDB taxonomy): Bacteria > Actinomycetota > Acidimicrobiia > Acidimicrobiales > UBA8190 > DATJOV01. Next base: position 825 of record DATJOV010000151.1, read on the forward strand.
GGTCGGTGCCCGGCATGCTCCACACGTCGTCGAGGAAGGTGGCGATCTCCCCCGTGAGGCGGTCGGGGAGGGCCCGGAGCTCCAGGATGGAGTGGGCCTCGACCAGCCGGGCGTTGGGGAGCTGGCGGGTGAGGTGGTCGGCGTCGGTGAAGGGGTGGATGAAGTCGGCCCGGTGCCCGATGACCAGGGTGGGGACGGCCACGCCCCGGCGGGCCTCGTAGGTGGGGGTGATGGGCCCCACCAGCATCCCGTGCAGCACGGCGGCGGCCTCCTCGGGCTCCAGGGTGAGCATGGTGAGGACGCTGTCGAGGGCGGCGATGGAGGTCTTGGGCAGGGCCCGGGCCGCCCGGGCCACCAGGCGCACCACGGGGGCGGCGTAGTGGACCCCCAGGAGGGCGGGGAGGAACACGAGGGCCGCCCCGGGGACGGCCCACTCCAGGACCGGCATCTCGAGCAGCAGCCCCCGCACCCGCTCCGGGGCCTGCACCGCCACCTGCAGGCTCACGTTGGCCCCCAGGGACACCCCGCCCACGACGGCCTGGTCGACCCCGAGCTCGTCCAGGAGGGCCACCACGTAGCGGGCGTAGGAGTCCATGCGGTGGGCCGAGGCGTGGCGGGGCTTGTCGGAGCGGCCGTGGCCGGGGAGGTCGAGGAGCACCACCTGGAATCCCCGCTCGGCCAGGTCGGCGGCCAGGCGCCGGGTCAGCTGGCTGTCGAGGAGCAGGCCGTGGAGGAAGACGAGGACCCGTTCCCCCGTGCCGTGGCGCTCGTAGTGGAGGTGCAGGCCGTCGGCCTCGAACCCGCCCTCCTCGAAGGGGCGGCGTTCGAACAGGCCTCGCAGCGCCGCCACCGGCCCCGTCGCCCACAGGGGCTCGAGGGGGGCGGACCCGGTCCTCTCCACGGCCGGAGCCGACGTCACAGCCAACGACGCTACCGGGCCGGGCGCCCCTACCCCGACCCCGGGCCCCGGGGGGCGACCGGGGCCGGGGGGAGGGGCCGGTGACGGTGGGGGTGGATCAGGCCAGGCGGTGGGAGCAGATGGGCCACTGCCCCCAGCCGCTGCGGGCCTGGAGGCGCTGCGCCGCCTGGTCCTGGACGGCGGGCGAGGCCTGGGAGGGCAGGCCGGGGTAGCCCAGACCCCGCCACGTGGCCAGGCTGAACTGGTAGGCGCCGTAGTACCCGTTGCCGGTGTCGTCCCGGTAGTTCCCCCCCGATTCGCACTGGCGCAGGGCGGCCCACACCCCGGCCGCCCCGGTCGTGGCCGGGGCCAGGCGGGGGGAGGGAGCGGGCGTCACCGGGGCCCGGACCACGGGGGCCCGGACCACGGTCCTGGCCACCAGGGTGACCCGGCCGGCCGGCTTGGTGGCCGGGGCGGGGGCCGGCGGGGGTGCCGGAGGCGGTGCGGGGGGTGGGGCGGGGGGCGGCGCCAGGAGCGCCGTCCGGTACGACCACAGGGCGGCGACGTCGTGGGCCTGGGGTGGGTCCAGGAGGTCGACGCCGTCGCCCGCCGCCCAGACGGGGACGACGCTCGTGGCCGGGATGCTGTGGACGGTCCCGGCGGCGAGTGCCGCCGAGGCCAGGTGGATGGGGGTGCGCACGGTGGCGACACCCAAGGCGTGAGGAGCAGAGCCTGGCCGGTGGACCAGCAGACTCGTCCCGAAAAGCACGGCGAAGACGACGCCGAGTCGGTGCTTCCGCATCTTGCGCCTCCTTGAAGTTCACGGACTCCCCGTTGGGGCTCCAGGTGGGCTTGGGGTGCGGGCGCCCGTCGTCTGAGCATTCGTCTCGCGGCGCCGGCGCCGGGAAGGGCGGGCGGCCCTGGACTGACTGCAGGTCCGTACGAGGTGCTGACGGAGCAACCCAGGGGCTCTGTCCTTCGGCGTCTCCTCCGTGCTCGGGCTGGTGGCGGTCGGGTGGGCGTGGCGGGCCGGGGTCGCGCCGGGGCGCGCCGGTCTGGGGGCAGGGGTGGGGCAGGGGCGACGGGGCGCGACGCGTCAGGAACGCGTGACGGCCGGGCGATCCACGTGAGCTGGGCCCTGGGGCCCGGGCGACAGCCTCCGCTGCTGTCGCGTGGACTCTGCCTATGGCGAGGTGGCCGTCACCCTACGCGCTTGTGCACGCACGCGCAAACCACCTCCGGCGCCAGGTCCCCCGTCGGGGCACGCCAGAGGCCTGAAATCGGCGCGCTGAGCTGGGATTACGTCGATGTGATCCACCCTCGGTGAGGGGCCGTCACCCACCGGGGGAGGTGGCCGGGCCGACCCGCCGGGCCGCCCGCCCGGCGTCGGCGGCGGCGGCCGGGCCCAGGACCTCGTCCTCGGGCTCGGCACCGGGGGACACCCCGGGCAGGGCGTAGAGGGCGTCGAGGGCGGCGTCGAGGGCGGGGGGGTGGTCGTCCTCCACGTCCCGCACCCCCACCAGGGCGCCCAGGGAGGCGTAGTCCCGGGCCAGGAGGCCGGCGTCGGTGTCGGGGCCCACCGCCGCGCTGGTGCCGGGGGCGGTGAGGTCGAGGCGGATGGTCCCGGTGGAGCCGGCCGGGAGGGCCACGTGGGGGAGGGGATGGGGCCCGGTGTCGTGCACGGCGGAGCGGATGGTCCCGCCCCGGCCCAGGCGCCCCGGGCGCAGGCCGCGCAGCTCGGCCGCGGCCACGTTGGGCACGTTCAGGTTCAGCGTGGTCCCCGGCGGGGCCTCGGCCAGCACGGGCACCAGGGCGGCGGCCAGGCGGGCCGGGGTGTCCCAGGGCACGGGCTCCTCGCCCCAGCGGATGGACACGGCCAGGCAGCGCAGGCCGAAGTGGGCCCCGGTGAGGGCGGCCCCCACCGTGCCCGAGTGCATGGCCGAGCGCCCCACGTTGATGCCGAGGTTGATGCCCGACAGCACCATGTCGGGGCGGGGCCCGAAGCCCTCCACGCAGGCCAGGATGACGGCGAGGGCGGGGGGCCCGTCGATGCCGTAGGTGGGGACGTCGCCCAGGCCCTCGATGACGTGGGCCTCGTAGTCCACGCCGTCGCGGGAGTGGATGGGCCCCACCGCCGCCCCCGCACCGCTGTAGTCGACGAGGGGGGCCACCACCACCACGTCGTGCCCGCTCGCCACGGCCACCCGGGCCAGCGCGGCGATGCCGGGGGCTCGCACCCCGTCGTCGTTGGTGACCAGTATGCGCACGACGCTCCTGCCGGCTGCTCGAGGGCTCGTTCGTGCAGCACCGGCGGGCGCGCTGCGCCGTCTACCATACCGGTGCTCGGCCGGGACCCCGGCCCGGTGCGGGCGCCACCCACCACCTCCACGACACCTCCACCGACACCCCCGCCGCCCCCCGCCACCGTGCCCGCCCCCGCCGACAGCGCAGCGCCCTCGGGGCTGCAGTTCCCCCTGGGGCACGGGGCCCAGCGGGCCGTGGTGACCGAGGTGGGTGCCACCCTGCGCTCCTACACCGTGGACGGCGCCGACGTCCTCGAGGGCTTCGGGATCGACGCCATGTGCGACGCCGGCCGGGGCCAGGTCCTGGCCCCGTGGCCCAACCGCCTGGGGGACGGCGCCTACGCCTTCGAGGGACGCAGCGCCCAGGCCGCCCTGGACGAGCCGGCCCGCCACAAC
>DATJOV010000152.1:0-20457 GCA_035506735.1 Acidimicrobiales bacterium
CTCACCCGTGGGCCGCACCAAGCGGGGCATCCCGGTGGGGGGGATCGGGACCGGCTCGTGCATGCTCAACCTGGCCGGCTCCTTCGGGCCCTGGCACATCGACATCGGGGGGGACGACTCGGCCGGCTCCCACTGGGGGTCGGCCCGCAACAGCGGGTTCGAGCAGCGCTTCTTGTCCCAGGCCGCCTTCCACGTGCGCCTGGCCACCTCGGTGGGCACGGTCATGCGCGCACTGGCGACCGAGGACCTGCTGCCGGCCTGGACCATGCTCGAGCCCGGGGAAGGCGTCTACGCCGCCCTCTTCCCCAAGGCCTGGTTCACCTACGACCGGCTGCCCCTGCCCGTGTCGCTCAAGCAGCTCACGCCGTACGTGGCCCGTGACGAGCGCCGGTCCTCGCTGCCCGGCGGCGTCTTCCGCCTGGCCGTGGCCAACCCCACCGGCGCGCCGGCCCAGGTGGCGTGCATGTTCAGCTACCCCAACGCCCCGTTCCGCGTCCATGAGGGGCAGTACGCCTACACCCGCACCGGGCTGCGCTCGGTGCGGGTCGGGGCCCCGGGGGTGGTGGGGGTGCGCCTCCAGGCCGACGACCCCGCCAACGTGCCCGAGACCCAGCGCACGGAATGGGTCGTCGCCGCCTCGGGCCCGCCCGGGTCGAGGCTGAGCGCCACCGAGGACTGGGCCGCCGACGGCGACGGCGCCGACCTGTGGGAGGCCTTCGCCACGGGGGCCCTGCCCGACCGCCCCGTCGACCGGCGCCGTCTCGGGCTGGCGGGAGCGGTGTGCGTGTCGTTCGAACTGGCCCCGGGCGAGCGCAAGGTGGCCGACTTCTCCCTGGCCTGGGACTTCCCCGTGGTGCAGTTCCGCAACCCGGAGACCGGGACGGAGTGGTGGAAGCGCTACACGCAATGGTTCGCCGGGCCCTACCGGGGCTGGGCCGTGGCCCGGGAGCTCGTCACCGGGGCGTCGTCCCTGGAGCGGGCCATCGACGGCTGGTGGTCGGTGGTGGCCGAGGACGACACCTATCCGCTGTGGCTGCGCTCGGCCGCCCTCAACGAGCTCTACTACGACGTCTTCGGCGGGGTCTTCTGGGAGAACGGCTGCATCACCAAGCCGAAGACCTTCGGCAACCGCCCCGGCCAGCACCTCTACTTCACGGTGGAGTGCGACACCCTGCGCGACTGCGAGTCGCTCGACGTGCGGCACTACGAGACCCGGCACCTGCTCGAGCTGTTCCCCACCATCGAGCGTGACGTGCTCCTCGGGTGGGGCGACATGGTCCTGGCCGATCCGCTCGGCCGCACCCCGCACGACGCCGGGTCGCCGGTGGACGACCCGTGGTTCGTGGGGAACCAGTACTCGGCCACCCAGCCCGGGGCCGTGCCGGTGGGGGTGGACTGGCTGGACCTGCCGGCCAAGTTCGTCCAGCAGGCCCACGCCTACTGGACCTACACCGGCGACGACGGCTTCGCCGCCGAGATCTACCCCTCGCTCCAGCGGGCCATGGCCCGGCTCCTGTCCCACGACGCCGACCACGACGGCATCCCCGACGCCGCCGGGTTCTGCACCACCTACGACGCCATCACCATGACCGGGGCCGCCACCTACGTGGCCGCCCTCACGGTGGGGGCGTGCGAGGCCATGGTCGACTTCGCCGAGCTCCTCGACACGACGGAGGCGGCCCAGACGTGGGCCGCGGCCGCCGCAGCGGCCCGGGCCTCGGCCGAGCGGCTGCTGTGGGCGCCGGGGGCCGGCTTCTACCGGCTCGACAGCGGCGGTCCCTTCTCCGCCGCCCTCATGGCCGACGCCCTGTGCGGCCAGCTCTACGCCGGGCGCGACAACCTGCCGGACGTGCTCGACCCCGGGAAGATGTCGGCCCACCTGCTGCAGGTGTACCAGCACAACGTGCTCGACGTGGGCGGCGGGCAGTTCGGTGCCGTCAACGCCGTCGACGTCCCGGGAGGACCCATCGACACCTTCCAGGGCGAGGTGGTGTGGCCGGGTGGCTCGTACTTCACGGCCGCCCTCATGTACAGCCTGGGGACGGCCACCGGGAGCGACCCCCTCGTCGACGCCGCCCTCACCACCGGCTACGGCGTGTACCGCACCACCTACGGCGACGACCGCACCGCCTTCTGGTTCGACACCCCGGCGGTGTGGTTCCCGACCGAGCCCACCCGGTACCGGAGCGGCGCCTACCAGCGGGCCCGGGCCGCCTGGGAGCTGCTCGTGGCCGTGAAGGACCCCTTCCCCCCGGGCTGGCGGCCCCCCGCCGCCTGAGCCCGGCGCTCCCCGGGGCGGGGGGCGCGCCCCGCCGCGCCGGACCTACCGTGAGGAGGTGGCGAGCCCGTCCACCCCCGTCCCCGACGGGGCCCGGCCCCCGCTCCCGGGGCGGCTCCTGGTGGCCACCACGCGCCTCGGGGACCCCAACTTCGAGGGGACGGTGGTGCTGGTGCTCGACCACGGTCCACCCGGTGCCCTCGGCATCGTCCTCAACCGGCCCACGCCCGTGCCGGTGGGGGAGATCCTGGCCCCGTGGCAGGACCAGGCCGACCTCGTCCCCCCCGGCGTCGTCTTCCGCGGCGGACCGGTGGCACCCGACGTCGTCATCGGCGTGGCCCGCCCCGCCGGCCCGCCCCCGGCCGAGGGGTGGCGCGCCGTGGTGGGGGAGGCGGGGACCGTCGACCTCGCCGTGGCCCCCGAGGACCAGCGCTGCGCCCTGGCCGGGGCGCGCCTGTTCTCGGGCTACGCCGGATGGTCCGAGGGCCAGCTCGAGGCCGAGCTGGACGAGGACGCCTGGTTCGTCCTCGACGCCGCCGAGGCCGACGTCTTCAGCGCCGATGCCGAGCGGCTGTGGCACGACGTGCTCCGCCGCCAGGGCGGGGAGCTGTCGCTCCTGGCCGGCTACCCCCGCCATCCCAACCTGAACTGACGGGCCCAACCTGAACCGACGGGCCCGACCTGAACCGACGGGCCCGACCTGAACCGACGGGGCCGACCCGAACCGGCGGGCCGGCGCCCCACCAACCCCCGTCCGGGGCGGTCCCCCCCGGTACCATGCCGGCGTGGCGCCCGGGGCCGAGGAGGCGGGCAGGCCCGGGGGAGCCCCCCTCCCCCGACGGGTCCGGGCCGACGACGTGCCCACGCTGGTCGAGGTCCTGGCCCGGGCCTTCGACGACGACCCCGTGCCCCGCTGGCTGTTCCGGGGGGATCGCCGACGCCGGCGCGCCCTGCGCCGCTTCTTCGGGGTGCAGCTACGCCACGTCTACCTCGACCACGGGGAGGTGTGGACCACCGAGGACCGGGCCGGCGCCGCCCTGTGGGCTCCGCCCGGGACCACCCGCCCGGGGTGGCGCGACATGGTGCGCCTCCTGTCCCTGGCGCCCGCCCTGGCCCGCATGGGGGGCGACGCCCCCGAGGCCCTGCGCCTGCTGGGGGCGGTGGACCGGGCCCGGCCCCGTGTCCCGCACTGGTACCTGGCCACCCTGGGCACCGACCCGGCGCGCCAGGGGAGGGGGGTGGGGTCGAGCCTGCTCCAGGCCGGGCTGGCCCGGGTGGACGAGGAGGGCCTCCCCACCCACCTCGAGTCGTCCAAGGAGCGCAACCTCCCCTTCTACGGGCGCCACGGCTTCGCCGTGACGGGGGAGATCCGTGCCCCGGGGGGTCCGACCCTGTGGCTCATGTGGCGCGAGCCGAGACCACCGGGGTGAGGAGCCCGATCAGCCGTTGGGCATGCCCACGGCCCGGAGGGACCCCTCGGCCCGCCGGCTGTGCTCGGAGGGGGTGGGACGCAGGCCGGGGGGGAGCCGCCCCGGCATCGCCACCAGGTCCCGCATGGTGTCGTGCACGGCCCGGGCCGGAGCCGAGGGCAGGCCCCGGCTGCGCCGGGCCACGCCCACCCGGCGGGGCGCCAGCCCGTCCACGGCCACCAGGCGGAAGCGGGGTCGCAGGTGGGGGGGCACGGCCGAGGCGGGGAGCACGGCGGGGCCGTAGCCCTCGAAGGTGAGCGAGGCCAGGAGGCGCACCCCGTCGAGCTCGGCCCGGGGCCGGAGGCGCACCCCGGCCGGCTTGACAGCGGCGTCGATCTCGCCCCGGAAGGGGGTGCCGGGGGCGGGCAGGAGCAGCTCGAAGCGGTCCAGGTCGGCCAGGTCCAGCCGCTCGTCCCCGGCCAGGGGGTCGTTCTCCACCGGCACCACCAGGACCAGGTCCTCCTCGAAGAGGAGCTCGACGACGAGGTCGCGTCCGGGGACGGGCACGCTCAGCACGGCCAGGTCGAAGCGCCCCGCCGCCAGCTGGGGCTCGAGGCTCATGGTGGTGCCGTCGGCCACGACCAGGTTGAGCCGGGGGTGGCGCTCGGCCAGCTCGGCCAGGAGCATGGGCACGAGCCAGCGGGCCGTGGTGCCGATCATGCCCACCCGCACGTTGCCCACCACCGCCTCGCGCAGGGCGCTCACGTCGGCCTTGAGGGCGTCGAGCTCGCTCATGACCAGATGGGCCCGGGCCACCACCACCTCACCCTCGGCCGTGAGGCGCCCGGCCGAGCGGTCCACCAGGACCGCCCCCAGCTCCCGCTCCAGCCGGGCCACGTGGGCCGAGACGTTGGACTGGACCGTCCCCAGGTGGTCGGCGGCGGACGAGAACGAGCCGTGCTCGGCCACGGCCACGAGCGCCTGGAGGTGACGGAGCTCCATCTCTTTTTACGATACTACACATCTGTAATAGCTGTTTGACTGATCGAGGCCGATACGACACAATGGTCCCCAGAGACCACAGGATCCGGACGCCCCCCCTCCGATCCTGTCGAGTCGGTGCAAAGGGACCGGTCCCCCTCCGGTCCCTTTGCCGCGTCCGGGGGCCGCTTCGCCCCGGTCGGGACGGGCGGCCCGGGCCCGGGGTGGGGGTCGAGGGCGTCCCGGGGGTCACCGGTAGGATCGCCGCCATGGTGACGGCCCGCTCGCCGCAGACCCACGTGCACAACGGGTCGGCGGGTCCCGACGCCGGTGGCACGCCCCCGGGAGCGGTGTTCGTGGACCTGGACCGCACCCTGCTCCGGGGGGCGAGCGGGCTGGTCCTGGGGGCCGCCATGCACGCCGAGGGCCTCTTCGAGGGGCGGATGTCCCTCCCCGGGGAGCGCCTCCTGTACGGCCTCTACGACGTCATGGGGGAGAGCCTGGCCTTCATGGGGATGGTCCGCCTCGCCCCTCGCTTCGCCCGGGGGTGGGCGGTGGAGGCGGTGTGCCGGGCGGGGGAGCTGGCCGCCCCCGAGCTGGCCGACCTGGTCCAGCCCTACGCCCCCGGGGTGCTGGCCGAGCACCGCGAGGCGGGCCGGCTCCTCGTCCTCACCACCACCACGCCCCACGACCTCGTCACCGCCTTCGCCTCCCTGCTCGGGTTCGACCACGTCCTGGCCACCCGCTACGCCCGCCGGGACGGGATCTACACCGGGGGGATCGACGGCCCCTTCGTGTGGTCGGCGGGCAAGCTGGCCGCCGTGCGGCGCTGGGCTTCGGACACCCAGGTCGACCTGGGTGCCAGCCACGCCTACTCCGACAGCGTCTTCGACCTCCCCCTGCTCGGTGCCGTGGGCCACCCCCACGCCGTCAACCCCGACCGCCGCCTGCGGGCCGTGGCCCGGCTCCGGCGCTGGCCGGTGGAGCGCTGGGACAAGCCCCGGGGGGTGCCCAAGCTGGGGGGCCTCGAGCCCTACGACCTGCTGCGTCCCGTGGTGCGCCCCGCCCTCTTCCCCTACGCCCGCTTCGACCTGGACGGGGTGTCGCGCATCCCGGCCCGGGGTCCGGTCATCCTGGCCGCCAACCACCGCAGCTACTTCGACGTGGTGGCCCTGGCCCTGGTGGCGGCCCGCCTGGGCCGCCCCGTGCGCTTCCTGGCCAAGCGCGAGCTCTTCGACGCCCCCGTGGTGGGCCCGGTGGCCCGGGCCCTGGGGGGCATCCCGGTGGACCGGGGGACCCGTTCCGACGCCCCCCTGCGCCAGGCCCGGCGGGCCCTCGAGGCGGGGGAGGTCGTCATCGTCCTGCCCCAGGGGACCATCCCCCGGGGGCGGGCCTTCTTCGACCCCGTGCTGGTCGGGAAGTCGGGCACGGCCCGGCTGGCGGCCATGACGGGGGCGCCGGTCGTCCCCGTGGGGCTGTGGGGGACCGAGGTGGTGTGGCCCCGCTCGTCGCGCCTGCCCGACGTCACCACCGTGCTGCGCCCGCCCCGGATCCAGGTGTGCGTGGGGCGGGCCGTGCACCTGGGGCTGACCGACGTCACCGCCGACACCGAGGCGATCATGAGCGCCATCGCGGCCCAGCTCCCGGCCGAGGCGGCCCGGGTGCGGGAGCCCACCCCGGAGGAGCTGGCCCGGACCTTCCCCCCCGGTCGGGCCGAGGCGCCCCCCGACGACGCCACCCGCCCCGGCCCCACGTGAGGGAGCGGTCCGCCGCCGCCCTGCCGGCGCGGGCCCGGGTGGCGGGACGGCTCACGGCGGCCGTGGGGGCCACCTCCCGCCGCCTCGGCCTGGGCGGGGGGTCGGTCATCGGGGGTCGGGTGGGGCTGGCCCTGGCCCCCGACCTCCTCGGCACCCTGGCCCGGGGCAGGACCGTGGGCCTGGTGTCGGGGACCAACGGCAAGACCACCACCACCCGCCTCCTGGCCGCCGCCCTGGGGGGACCCGGGGCCGTGGCCACCTCGGGGGCCGGTGCCAACCTGCCCCCCGGGCTGGTGAGCGCCCTGGCCACCGCCGCTCCCGGGGCGCCGGCCGTGCTCGAGGTGGACGAGGGGTACCTCGGCGCCGTGGCCCGGGCCGTGCACCCCGCCGTGATCACCCTCCTCAACCTGTCGCGCGACCAGCTCGACCGGGTGAGCGAGGTGCGCATGGTGGCGGAGCGGTGGCGGCGCCTCGTGGGGGACCTGGCCGGCACCACCGTGGTGGCGAACGCCGACGATCCCCTGGTGGTGTTCGGGGCCCTGGGGGCACCGGCGCTGCGGTGGGTGGCGGCCGGCGCCCTGTGGCGCCTCGACGCCGTGGGCTGTCCCGCCTGCGGCGGGCGCATCGTCTTCGACCCCGACGGGGACTGGCACTGCGGGTGCGGCTTCCGCCGCCCTACGCCCGAGGTCACCCTGGAGGGCGACGTCCTCGTCACGGCCGACGGCCGCCGCCGCACCCTGGCCCTGGGCCTGCCCGGGCGCTGCAACCGGGCCAACGCCGCCATGGCCGCCACCGCCGCCGAGGTGCTGGGGGTGGACCTCGACGACGCCCTGGCGGCCATGGGGGGCGTGGTGGAGGTGGAGGGGCGCTTCGCCACGGCCCGGCACGGCGGGGTGGAGGTGCGCCTGCTCCTGGCCAAGAACCCGGCCGGCTGGACCGAGCTCCTGGACCTGGTCGAGGGGGGCGCCGACCCCGTGGTGGTGGGCATCAACGCCCGCGTCGCCGACGGCCACGATCCCTCGTGGCTGTGGGACGTGCCCTTCGAGCGCCTGGCCGGGCGGCTGGTGGTGGCCACGGGCGAGCGCCGGCGGGACCTGGCCGTGCGCCTGCGCCACGCCGGCGTGCGCCACCTGACCGTGGCCGACCAGGCGGCCGCCCTGGGGGCGGCCGGGGCGCCCCGGGTGGAGTACGTGGGCAACTACACCGCCTTCCAGGACCTGCGCCGGAGCCTGGGACGGCCCGGCCCCGGAGCCGGCCCGGCCCCTACCCGCGCCCCGGTCCCCGGCGTGGTGGTCCCCCCGCCCGGGACGCCCGTGCCCGAGGTGGTGGCGGGCCGGGGCGGGGGCTCCCCCCGCCCCCGGGGGCGGGGGGAGTCGGCCCTGCGGGTGGTGGTGGTCCACCCCGATCTGCTCGGCACCTACGGCGACGGGGGCAACGGGCGGGTCCTGGCCGGGCGGGCCGCCTGGCGGGGGACGGCGGTCGAGCTCGTCCTCGCCCCCTCCGACGCCCCCCTCCCGAGCGGGGCCGACGTCTACCTGCTGGGCGGGGGGGAGGACGGGCCCCAGGTCCAGTCGGCCGACCTGCTCCGCCGCGGGGAGCTGGCGACGGCCGTGGAGGCGGGGGCGGTGGTGCTGGCCGGGTGCGCCGGCTACCAGGTGGTGGGCACGGCCTTCCCCGACGCCGAGGGCCGGCCCCACCCCGGGGTGGGGCTGCTGGAGGTGACCACGGTGCGGGGAACGGGCCCCCGCAGCGTGGGGGAGCTGGCGGCCGAGCCCCTGGGGCCGTCACCGGGGGCCGCCCCCGACCCCGTGCCCCTTGCCACCCTGACCGGGTTCGAGAACCACGCCGCCGTCACCCGCCTCGGCCCCGGGGTGCTGCCCCTGGGTCGGGTCGTGGCCGGGGTGGGCAACGGGGCGGGCGGGGCCGCTCCCGGCGACGGCGCCCGGTCCGGTCGGGTCGTGGGCACCTACCTGCACGGCCCCGTCCTGGCCCGCAACCCCTCTCTGGCCGACCTCCTCCTGGCCTGGGCCACGGGGTCGGTGCCGTCCCCCCTGGACGACAGCGAGGAGGAGGCCCTGCGACGAGAACGCCTGGGGGCCCTCCCCGGGAGCGGAGCCCGGCCCCCGGGGTCGGGGGCCCGGGTGGTGCTGCGGCAGCTGACCGGGGCGCGGCGCGGCCCCAGGTAGCGGGCGGCCCCAGGGAGCGGGCGGCCCCAGGGAGCGGGCGGCCCCAGGGAGCGGGGGAGCGGGAGGGAGGGGTACTGGAGCGAGGCACCCGGCAACCCCCCCGAGAATCCGGGTGCCTCAGCCCCAGCAGATGTTCCCTATCGCCGGCAACGGGTGCGTCGGCCCTCGCCAGGCGATGCTCCAACGCTACTCGTAGTGATGCGTTCGCGCACTGGGTCCTCGGACCTAAATTCCCCGGTCGGGACGCCGCCACGACCCTGCCGGATCGTCACGGGCACGGGCGGCAGCCTCACTCGCCGGGCACGGCCCAGCGGCCCGGGTCCTCCCCCCGCCGGTCGGGGTCGGGCCCGAGGGCCCAGGCCCGGCGCCAGGGGGAGGCGGCCGGGCCCCGGGCGCTGGGGGTGGTCCCGGTGGCGGCGCGGCGCCGGGCCGTCCACCAATCGGTGCGGGCCTCGTCGGCCAGGGCGGCCATGGCGGCGTCGATGCGGCTCTCGAGGGCGCGGGCGCCCTCGCCCGGGCCGGCCCGCAGGGGGGTCCCCACCGTGATGCGGGTGGGGTGGCGGCGCAGGCGCCCGCCCCCCCGGGGGAGGATGCGGTAGGTGCCCTCGATGTGGACCGGCACCACGGGCCGCCCCGTGCGGGTGGCCAGGTAGGCGGCCCCGCCCCGCATGGGCTGGAACCAGCCGTCGTGGGTGCGGCCCCCCTCGGGGTAGATGACGAGGTTCCACCCCTCCTCGAGGAGGGCCCGGGTGGACTCGGCCGAGCGCCGGTTGACGCGGTGGCGCTCGATGGGGACGGCGGCCAGCAGGAGGGCCCACAGGTGGGCCTTCCAGCGCCGGTCGAAGAAGTGGTCGGCGGCCGCCGCCACCACGGTGCGGTGGCGCACCTCGGGGGGCAGGACCGACAGCAGGAGGGGGGTGTCGAGGTGGCTGGCGTGGTTGGCCACGTAGATGGCGGGCGCCTCCACCAGCTCCAGGACCTCGTCGCCCCGCACGGCCGGGGTGGCCACGGCGTGGACCAGGGGGCGGGTCACGGTGTCGAGCACCACGGCGCGGGCCAGGCGGGCGGGGTAGCGCCGCGACCAGGCCGTGTCGTAGTCGGCCCCCAGGCGGCGTTCGGGGGCGGGCCGGGGCACGGCCACGGGCCAGGCGGGTGCCGTCCAGGGGAACCCCTCGGGACGCAGCCGCCGCGCCCCCCGCACGGCGGCGCGCCAGGTGCTCACGGGGCGGCCGTCATCGGACGTCGGCCATGAGGAGGGGGGGCGAGTGCAGGTGGGTGATGCTCGGGTCGGGGCCGACCACGTCGGCCGCCATCTCCAGGGCGTCGGCCAGGGTGGAGGCGGGCTTGAAGCCGAGGCGACGCACGGCGGCCCGCTCGCCCCCCACCACGATGACCGCCCCCAGGTGCTCGAGGGCGTGGGCGCACCAGTACCACATGTAGAAGGGGTGGACCCCGTGGTAGGCGTGCCCGGTGCGGTAGAGGTGCACGTACCACGGGTCGGTGGCGTAGGCCTCCTCGTACTTGCCGATCTCGTGGGGGTCGGTGGTCTCGGCCAGGACCTGCTCGAAGAAGTCGATGTAGCTGGGGTGGTGCCCGGGGTGGAAGGCCCACGGGGTGGGGTGGCTCAGGATGAGGACCCCGCCGGCGCGCACCAGGGGGCGGCCCCGGTAGAGGTTGAAGAAGTAGCCCAGGCCCAGGCACGCCACCAGGACGGGGTTCATGATGGAGTTCACGTTGTAGGGGCAGATGTAGGGGAGCCCCATGGTGAGCACGTCGGTCTGGCCCTCCACCTCGAGCAGCTGCTGGGCGTAGACGTGCTCGGTGGTGCGGGCGTGCACCGCCTCGACCTCCCCCGCCTGGACCGAGGTCATGCGGTGGGGGGCCCGGATGCCGTGCAGGACGGTGCGGGCCAGGCGGGCCGGGGTGGCCGCCAGGGCCTTGGACGAGGCCACGAAGGCGGCCCGGTCCCGCACCGTCCACTCCCACTCCCGGCGCTGGAGGAAGCGGAACTGCTCGGGGAAGGTGTCGGTGTTGAGGGTGGTCTCGATCTGGAACACCTTGACCCCGGCCTCGGCGATGTGGCGGCCCATGCGCCAGTTCGAGGAGTGCAGCTCGGACCGGTGCTGGTCCATGAAGGAGCGGCTCCGGGCCATGGTGGTGGCGTTGTGGTGGTGGCGCAGGCTGCGGTAGCTGGCCAGTCCCGTGGCCACCGATTTGTGGCCCCCGTCCATGGCCACCAGGTTGATGTTGACGTACACGAGGAGGTCCGAGGTGGCGGCCCGCTTGTTGAGCTCGACGTCCTCGCCCTCGTCGGTGGTGCCGAGGTGCACGAGCTGGTCGGGGTCCTCGGCGTCGTGCTGGCGCAGGAGGCCGTGGGGGGCGAAGGCGTCGAAGATGCGGTCCCCGAGGGCGTGGCGCAGCTCCTCGTCGGTCATGCGCCGGTGCAGGGCCAGGGCGGCCACCAGGACCACGTCGTCCACGCCGGCCGCGGCGGCCAGGTCGAGCACCTCCTCCATGACGAGTTGGCGCACGTCGGGGCGGCGCATGGGGGGCAGGGGGAGCGAGACGTCGTCGAAGGCGATGGTGAGGCGCATGCCGGGGCGCAGCAGGGCGGCCAGGGGGGCACTGTCGCCCAGGGGATGGGCCAGGGCGTGGCGGATGGCCCCGGCCGGGTCCTCCAGGGCGTCGTGGGGCTCGGGGGCGTACAGGACGCGGCTGCCGGCCGGGAGCTGCTCCAGCCGGTAGCCCTCGCCGTGCCAGAACAGGGTGGGCGGGGTGGAGCGGTCGACCTCGAACACGAAGCCGGGCCTGGGGCTCATCGGGGACGTCCTTTCGTCGGGGGCCGCAGGTCGAAGACCACCTTGACGGCGCCCCGCCGGCCCGCCGCCCCGGCGTGGGCCAGGGCCTCCTCGAAGCGCTCCAGCGGGTAGGCGGCCGACACCAGCCGGCCCAGGTCGGCCCGGGCCACCACCTCCATGGCCACGTCGAAGGTGCGACGCACCGTCCCCCCCACGTGCTCGGTGCCGTAGGCGTAGGCGCCGGTGACGGCCACCTCGCGGTGCCACAGCGAGGCCAGGTCGAGGCGGACCCGGCCCGGCATCCCCACCAGGACCACCCGCCCCCGGGGCCGCACCATGGTCAGGCACTGCGCCAGGGAGTCCTCGCTGCCCACGCAGTCCACCACCACGTCGGCCCCGCCCGTGAGGGTGCCGGAGAACTCGAGGGACCCCGAGCGCCGGCGCACGGCCCGGGCCAGCTGCTCGGGCTCGAGGGCGGCGTCGGCCCCGAGCTCCTGGGCCAGGGCGCGCTGGTGGCGGTAGCGGGCCCCCACCAGGACCGCCCCCGGCGCGGCCAGGGCGGTGAGGGCCGCCACCACGCACAGGCCCAGGGTTCCCGCCCCCAGGACGGCCACGGTCATGCCGGGGTCGATCTCGGCGTCGAGCACGGCGTGCACGGCGCACGCCGTGGGCTCGACCATCACGGCGGCCTCGTCGGAGAGGTCCCCGGGCACGGGGTGGAGCTGGCTGCGGTGCGCCACCAGGCCGCCCGCCGACCATCCCCCGCCCGTGTCGGCGCAGTAGCCGATCTGCAGGCCCGGGGCCAGGTGTCCGAAGGCCACCCGCTCGCACCCCCCGGTGCGGCCCTCGGCGCAGGCCGGACAGAGCGGGACGATGCCCCGGGCCACACAGCCCAGGGCGGGCTCGACCACCACCCGCTCGCCGCCGTCCTCGCCGCCGCCGTCCTCGTCGTCGCCGGCCCCGGCCCCGGCGCCGGTGCCCTCGACCTGGCCCACCACCTCGTGGCCGGGGACGAAGGGGAAGCTGACCACGTCCTCGAAGTAGCGGGAGCTGCGTCCGTCCAGGGTGGAGAGATCCGATCCGCAGATCCCGGCCAGGAGGGGGCGCACCCGCACCCAGTCCGGGCCGGGGAGCTCGGGCGGCTCGAGGTCGGTGAGGCGCAGCGGGCTCACGGCGGCGCCGCGTCCCGAGCCCCCCACCACCGAGGCCAGGCGGGAGGCGGCGAAGCGGGCCACGTTGCGCTCGAAGAGGAGCCCCTTCACCGCAGGCGCTCCAGCCGGGCCCACCAGCGCGATACGCCGGTGTCGACGGGACCGAAGGGGAGGGGCGGGCGGGCCCCACCGCCCGCCTTGTCCCAGTGTTCGACGTGCCAGCCCCGGCGCCGGGCCAGGGCGGCCAGGCGGGCCTCGGGGTTGACGGCCACGGGGAAGCCGACGCACTCCAGCAGGGGGAGGTCGGAGGCGGAGTCGGCGTAGGCCACGGACTCGCCCAGGTCGAGCCCCTCGGCCTCGGCGTAGGCCGCCAGCACCAGGGCCCGGGCCTCGCCCGTGGGGGGGAGGCGGTCCAGGCGCCCCGTGAGCCGGCCCCGGGCGTCCTGGCCGAGGCGGGCGCACACCACCTCGTCGAAGAGGGGGCGCAGGGGCTCCACCACGAAGTCGAGGGCCCCGGTGATGAGGACGGTGCGGTGCCCGAGGGCCCGATGGGCCCGCACCCGGGCCATCCCGGCCGGGAAGGACTTGCGCAGGAGGAGATGGTGGAACATTTCCGCCGCGTCCTGGCGGAGCAGGGCGGCGGGGGCGCCGTCGTAGCGGCGGTAGAAGTTGCGCAGGAAGTCGCCCCGGTCGCGCCGGTCCAGGGCCAGGAGGGCGGGGGCCTCGCGCAGGATGCGGGCCGTGAGCGCCATCCGGTCCGACACGGGGAGGTGGCGCCCCGCCAGCCAGGCGTAGGACTCCACCACGTTGGAGGCCACCAGGGTGTTCTCGAGGTCGAAGGCGGCCAGGTGCCGCTCGGGCGAGAGGATGGCCTTGCGGGCCCGGTCCGAGCGGCTCTCCATGGTGCTGCGGCGAGGCGAGGAGCGCACCCGGGCGTGCTCGACCACCGAGGGCAGGTGCACGTCGTGGACGTAGGCGGGCCAGCTGATGACGGCGGGGTCGAAGACGAAGGCCTCCCGGTCGGCACCCTCCAGCCGGTCCCACAGGGCCAGGAGGCGGTCCACCCGGAAGTGGGCGTCGGTCTCGGTGTAGGCCCCGTACAGCTCGGTGTAGCCGAGGGCCCGCTCGGCCAGGGTGCGGCGCTCCTCCACCCGGGCCGCCACCTCGGCCCGCTCGCCCCGCACCGGCAGGGCGCCGAGGACCCGCTCGGCCGCCCCCAGGGCACGCGTGGCCCGTTGCAGCTGGCGCTGGACGCGGCCCCGACCGGGGAAGGACCACTCCGGCACGGTGATGGGCTGCCCGTCGGCGTCGTACAGGGGGTGCTCCAGGAACCACGAGCGCACCAGGTCCACCAGCTCGCCGTAGCGCAGCGGGTTGCGCACGCTCGAGGCCACGTGCACCACGGTGGGCCCACTCGGGTCGGGGCCGGCCGCGGCCACGGCCACGATGGCGGCCACCACCAGGTCCACGGGGATGACGTCGACGATGCCCTCGGGGACCCCGGGGAACTCGCGCAGCAGGCCGCGGCCGTAGGAGATGATGATGGGCTCGGCCATGCGGAATCCCCGGATCCACCCCGGACGGGGCTCGGCCAGCGAGGACTCGATGATCGAGGGCCGCACGATGGTCATGGGCACCTCGGGGTGCGAGCCCACCAGGGCCCGCTCGCCCAGGGCCTTGGTGAAGGCGTAGGCGTCGGGCCAGCCCAGGGCCTTGGCCCGGGCCCGCCCCGCCTCGACCAGCTCGGTGCGGACCCACTCCTCGCGCACCTTCTCGGCCCGCTCCGCCAGGAGGTGGGTGCCGGCCGCCCCGAGCTCGGTCCTGGCGCGGCGGGTGAAGCTGGCCAGGTGCTCGGGGCGCCGCGACGCCGACTCGAGGTCGGCCCGCAGGCGCCGGGCCGCCGCCACCTCCGCCTCCACGTCGACCTCGGTGGTGACCGTGGTGTGGGTGCGGGCCCGGGCCCCCGAGGCCAGGGCCTCGGTGGCGAGGGTCTCGGTGGCCTGCCCCTGGTGGGTGCCGGCCACGGAGGCGGTGGACACGGCGACGAGATGGGTGGGGGGGCGCGACGGCGCCAGCTCGGCCCGTCGGGGGGCGGCGGCGGCGATGGCGCCGGCCACCCGGCTGGGTCCGAGGAGGTTGACCTCCACCGCCGCGTCCAGGGGGGCGTCGAAGGCCACGGTGGCGGCCGAGTGCACCACCACGTCGCACGAGGCGAGGACGGCGCGCCCGGCCTCGTCCAGGCCGAGCCCGTCGCGTCCCACGTCGCCGTCGACGGCGCTCAGGCGGGCCGAGATCCGCTCGGCGAAGGCGTCCCCGAGCTCGGACCGGAGGCGGTCGAAGCAGTCGTTGCGGACGATCTCGCGCTGGAGGCGGGCCGCCGACCCGGCCCGTCGGGTGGGGCGGACCAGCACCACCACCTCGCAGTCGGGGACGCAGCGCAGGAGCCGCTCCACCAGGGCCGTGCCCAGGAAGCCGGTGGCCCCCGTGACCAGGATGCGGGTGCCGGCCAGGGACTCGGCCACCCGCACGGGGCCGGCCGTCCCGGGACCGGGATCGGTGCCCTCGTCCTCGGCCCGGGCGCTGTGCCCGTCGGCGTCTGCCTGCACGGTCCCTCGGGTCCTCCCCGTGGCGGGGCGGGTGGTCCCCGCCCGCGGCTCGTCTGTCTACCATATGGTAGATGACGCCTGCCGGGCCGGGTCGGGGAGCGGCCGGGGCCGAGGGGGGGACGGCGGAGCGCATCCTCGACGCCGCCCTGGCCTCCTTCGGCTCACGGGGGTACGAGGCCACCTCCCTCGACGCCCTGGCCGAGTCCCTGGGCGTGCGCAAGCAGTCCATCCTGTACTGGTACCCCTCCAAGGAGGTCCTCCTCGAGGCCCTCATCGACCGCTCGGCCGGCGAGCTGGCCGCCGCCCTGGAGGAGGCCCTGGCCGGGGCGGGCACGGGATGGCCCCGCGTGGAGGCGGTGGTGCGCTCGGTCTTCCGCCTGGCGGCCCGGCGCCCAGAGCTCCTGGGGCTGCTGCGCGAGGTCGGCCGCTTGGGACCGCCCTCGGCCACCCGGCTCATGCTCGTCCTCGAGCCCCTGGTCCAACGGGCCTCGGCCTTCCTGGAGGAGGAGATGGACGCCGGGCACATGCGCCGCCACGAGCCCCGCCTGCTGCTGCTGGCCATCTACTCCACCGTGGTGGGGATGGTGACCGAGGTCGAGGTCCTGCGGGCCCTGGGCGAGGAACCCACGGCCCGGTCCCTGGTGCGGCGGCGCCTGGAGATCCTGCGCCTGCTGCGCTCGGCCCTCCTGGTGGATCCCGCCCAGCGGGATCAGGACGAGGGTGCCGGGGGCCGGGGTCGGGGTGGCTTGGGCGGCGTGTAGCGCTTCGAGGCCGAGGGGCCGGCCGGTTCGGGCTGCTTGCCCCGGTGGCGGCCCGCCTGGGCCCGGGCCCGTCCCGAGGCCGCCCCGGCCCGGGCCGCCCCCCGGGGGTCGGCGGGGACACGGCGCCCCCCCGAGGGGCGCGCCGGAGCCGAGGCCCGCCCCGCGCCACCCCGCGTGCCCCCCGCCCGCGCCCCGCCCCGACCCCGCCGGGCGTTGACGATGCGCTGGTACTTGAAGACCCGCCAGATCATCCACCCGCCGAGGCCCCAGAAGGGAAGGGCGAAGTAGATGCTGAGCGAGGTGCCCAGGAAGAGCAGGGCGAAGCCGACCAGGGAGCGCCGTCGCGACAGCGCCGCCGCCACCACCACGATGCCGAGCAGCACCCGGGCCCCGCCCTCGAAGAGGAAGAGCCCGAGGGTCTGGTGGCCGTGGGCGTGCAGGGGCGGGTTCTGGTGGTCGGCGATGGCGGTGAGCACGATGCCCACCACCGCCCCCAGGACCGCCGCCCACAGGGCCAGGGTGCGCTCGCGGTCGTCGATGCGCTTGATGATCTGGATCAGGTCGTCGCTGTGCATGGCCTCGGCGTCGGCCGGGCTGGGCCGGGTGGCCGAGGCCGCTCCGCTCGGGTCGGCCAGGAGGTCCTTCAAGCGGGGCCGGGGCGCCGGCGCCGGAACGTCGTCCTCGGCGGCGTCGACCGGCCCGTCGTCGGGGCCCTCGGGCGGCGCCGCCTCGGCTCCGTCGTCGGAGTCCCGGGCGCCGGAGCCGGCCCGTGGGCGCACCCGGGCCGGCGGAGCCGCCCCGCCGGAGCGCCGCCCGGCGACACCCCCGTCGCCCGTGTCGCCCGTGTCGACGGTGTCGCCCCGGTCGCGCTGGAGGTTGGGGAGCAGGGTGAGGAGGCGCTGCCCGATGCGCAACCGAGGCGGATAGTCCTGGGTGTCGGCGTCGTCCTCGCTCACCGCGTCGTCCCGGCCCTCTCGGGGGGACCGGCGCGGCGTCGGCACGGGGCGGGCGGCCGTCGACGGTTGGTGGTCGGAGGGGTCATGGCGGAGACGTCTCGTCCTCCAGGCTACCGGCGGGTCGGACCAGCACCAGGCGCGTGCCCAGGTTGTCCTGGGGGGCCACCGTTCCCCACGCGTCATCGGCGGGGAGGACACCGGGGAGGGCCGAGGGCGCGCCGTCGCCACCCCCCGACGGGCGGGCCGGGGGCGGGCCGTCGGCGGCGAAGGCCAGGTGGTGGAGACGGCCGGGACGCCCTCCCAGCCAGGCCGTCACGGGCGGGGGGGCACCGGGGCGCTCGGCTGTGGCGCCCCGGGGCACCGGCGCCACCAGGCGCAGCACCGGTGGAGCCGCCCACGTCAGGTCGACACACTCCCAGGTGCCGTCGGGCCCCGTCGCCCGGGGCCCGGGCCGGCCCCCGAGGAGCCGGGCGAAGAGGCCCAGGGCCAGGTCGAGGTCGGCCACGACGTGGGTGGCCCGCACCAAGGAGGCCGGCGCCCCGGGGCCCGCCGCCGGGAACCCCTCGGGCGGGGGCGAGGCCCAGGCGTGGGCGGCCTGGGCCAGCTGGACCACGATCCCGGTGGCCTGGCGGGGGTGGAGGAAGGCCTCCATCCACTCCTCGTGGCTGAGGTCCACGCCCACGGGGTCGAAGCCGGCCTCCCCGGCCAGGGCGAGGGCCGCCTCGATGTCGGGGACCTTGAACGTGAGGTGATGGGGACCGGGCCCGTGCCGGTCGAGGAAGCGGCGCAGGAAGGGGTTGTCCTCGGGCCGCCACGGCTGGAGGACCTCCACTCGGCCGCCGCCGGCGTAGCGCAGCTGGGCCGGGGCGAAGCCCACGTTGAGCCCGCCCGAGACCCAGCGTCCCCCGAGCTCGGTGGCGTAGCGGGGCCAGGCATCGGGCCAGTGCTCCACGGCGACGGCCACGTGGTCGAGCACGACGCCGTCGATGGTGGTGCTCATCGGCTCAGGTTGCCGTTCCCGCTCCGGCGCTGTCCATCCCGGTCCCGGACGGGGCCACCCCTGCGGACATCCGCGCCGACGTGCTACGCCTGGGCCATGGACTTCCGCCTGACGTCGCTCCGGGGGTTGGCGCACGAGGTGCGCAGCGGTGCCGTGTCGGCCCGGGAGCTCGTCTCCCACGCCCTGGAGCGCATCGACGCCCTCGACGCCACGGTGCGGGCCTTCGTGGCGGTGGACGAGACCCTTGCCCTCGAGGCGGCCGAGCGCGTCGACGCCGCCGTGGCGGCGGGGCAGGACCCGGGGCCGCTGGCCGGGGTCCCGCTGGCGGTGAAGGACCTCGAGGACGCGGCGGGCTTCGTCACCTCGCACGGTTCGGCCCTCTTCGCCGGAGGGTCCGCCGCCACCGAGGACTCGCCCCTGGTGGCCCGCCTGCGGGCCGCCGGGTGCGTGGTGGTGGGGAAGACCAACACCCCCGAGCTCGGTTGGAAGGCCGACACCGACAACACCACCTTCGGCCCCACCGCCAATCCCTGGCACCTCGAGCACTCCCCGGGGGGATCGTCGGGGGGGTCGGCGGCGGCCGTGGCGGCCGGGATGGTGCCCCTCGCCACCGGCTCCGACGGCGGCGGGTCCATCCGCATCCCGTCGTCGTGCTGCGGGTTGAGCGCCATGAAGCCGTCCCTCGGACGCGTGCCCTCGGGCGGGGCCCACGGCTCGGACTGGCCCGACCTGTCCACCAAGGGCGTCATGGCCCGACGCCTGGCCGACGTGGTGGCCGCCCTGGACGTGGCCGTCGGTCCCGACCCGAGCGACATCCGCTCCCTGCCCCGTCCCGAGGCCTCCTGGCCCGCCGCCCTGGACGGGGCGCGGGTGCCGGTGCGGGTGGCGTGGTCGCCCACCCTCGGCTACGCCCCGCTCGACGACGAGGTGCGGGCCCTGTGCACGGGGGCGGTGCGGGCCCTCGAGGGGCTCGGAGCGGAGGTCGTCGAGATCGAGACGGTGTTCGACGAGGACCCGGTGCGGGACTGGCTCACCCTGGCCCTCGCCTACAACCTCCGCACCCTGGCGCCCTACCGGGGGACGGCGTCGTGGGACCGGGTCGACCCGCTGCTGGCGGCGCAGGTGGACTGGGCCGCCGACCATCTCGGCGCCCGGGAGGTGATCGAGGCCCAGGACGCCTGCCACCGCCTCAACCTTCGCCTGGTGGAGCTCTTCCGCGACGTGCGCCTGCTCGTCACCCCGACGTGCGCCGGCCCGCCGCCCCCCCGCCGCCTCGAGGGCCAGGGTCTCGTCAACGGTGAGGCCGACGCCAACTGGGTGCGCTTCACCTATCCCTTCAACATGACGCGGTCGCCCGCCGCCTCGGTGTGCGCCGGGCTCACGGCCGAGGGCCTGCCCGTCGGCGTCCAGTTGGTGGGCCCCCAGCACGCCGACCTGGTGGTCATCCGCTCCGCCGCCGCCCTGGAGCAGGCCATCGGCTTCGACCGCCTCGCCCCGGTGTGAGGTAGCCTGCGGGCGCCCCGGCACCGCCGGGGTGGTCCAGTGCAGCGAAGCCGGTGCGATCCCGGCGCTGTCCCGCAACGGTGATGCCCCGGGAGGGGACGAGCCCGGACGCCTGCCCTGTGCCGACGACACCTGTCCTCGGAGGAAGGGCGGTTCGTTGGGCACCTCCTCGGTGCCGAGCGGGCGCGCTTCGTCCGCACCGATGGAGGATTCCATGGGCGTGCGATCCCGGGCGGCCCGTCCCGCTCCCGACGCGCCCGTGCGGAGCCGGCCGTGAGCCGGACCCGGTCCGAGGTCTCCGAGGAGCTGTCCCCGCCGCCGATCCCGTGGCGGGGACGGGGCGCGACGTCTCCCTCGAGCCCGCCCGCCCCCCGGCCGGGCCGGGGCGCGCCCTCCCCGGTCCTGCGTCCCGTGTCGGTGCGGGGCCCGGTGGCGGTGGCGTTCGGGGCGCTGCTCGGGGCGGTCCTGGTGGGGGTGTCGGTGGGCCCGGCCGACGTGTCGCTGCCCGCCGTGCTGCGCGTCGTGGCGTCCCACGTCCCGCTGCTGCACTACCGCTCCGGGGTGAGCCCGGTGTCGGCCGCCATCGTGTGGGAGATCCGGTTGCCCCGGGTGGTGCTGGGCGGGATCGTGGGGGCCATGCTGGCCGGCGGGGGCGCCGCCTACCAGGGCGTGTTCCGCAACCCCCTGGCCGATCCCTATCTCCTCGGCGTGGCGGCCGGGGCCGGCCTCGGGGCCACCGTGGTCATCGTGTCGGGGCCGCGGCTGTCCGAGCTCCTTCCCCCCGCCGCCTTCGTGGGCGCCGTGGCCGCCGTCACCCTCACCTACGCCGTGGGGTCGCGGGTCGGTCGCCACGGGGCCACGGCGTCGATCGTGCTGGCCGGGGTGGCGGTGGCGGCCTTGCTCACCGCCGTCCAGACCTACCTCCAGCAGCAGCACTCCCAGGACCTGCAGACCGTCTACGGGTGGATCCTGGGCCAGCTCACCACGGCCACGTGGTCCGACGTGGTGCTGATCCTCCCCTACGCCGCCGTGAGCGCCCTGGCCCTCCTGGCCCACCGCCGGCTCCTCGAC
>DATJOV010000153.1:0-17334 GCA_035506735.1 Acidimicrobiales bacterium
GGGGGTGGGGGAGACCGGGCCGGCCCCGAGGAGCTCGGCCACCGAGCGCGGGCCGGGACCGCCCGTCGTCCGTCGGATGCGCAGCAGACCCATCGAGCTCCACCCCCCGTCACCCCCGCCACCACGCTAGTGGACCGTGCCCGTCTAGTCCTCTCCGGGCGCGGCGGCCGGGGCCGCCCCCGGGGTGCCGTCGGGTCCCCCGTCCGGCGGGGTCCCCGGGATCGCCCGCTGCCGCTCCACGGCACGGTGGAGCAGCATCTGGAGGATGTCGGAGGTGACGGCGGCCACCTGGGCCGGGGTCTGGTCGAAGTCGACCATGAGGGCCTTGGTGGCGAAGGCCGAGAGGTTGAGGGCGAAGCCGAGGACGAGCTCCCCCGGGGCGTCACCGGTGCCCCCCGCCGTGCGCCAGGCCAGGTCGGCCAGGTAGCGCACGCCCCGGAGGCGGAACCGGCGCCGGAGCTCGTTCACCTCGGACAGGGCCTCGGACGGGGCGTCGGGTCGCGAGGCGTGGATGTCCCAGAACGCCTCGCCCAGGATCTCGTCGTTGCGGCGGTGCACGACCAGGGCCAGGCCCTCGAGCCAGGCGTCGAGGTCGACATCGGGTGGGGTCACCTCGTCGACGGGGCGCTGCCCGCAGGCCTCGAACATGTCCCGCACCGTGGTCAGGATCAGGTTGTCGTGGGTGGCGTAATGGCGGAAGACGGTTCGGGGCGAGACCCCCGAGGCCTCGGCCACGGCCTCCACCGTGGCGTCGAAGCCCCGGCGGGCCACGACCTCCATGGCGGCCTGCCGGATCCGGCTGCGGGTGCGCTGCTGCTGTTCCTCGGCCAACGACGGCGATGGGTGCGGCTCGTGCAATGGGACCCTCGGGTAGTGGCCCCGGCTCGCCCCGCCGGGAGTGCTGGACGACGTCGCCGGGGTGTCGCTCCGCCACGGCAGGTGGAGAACGGCGTTTCCCCAGGTCGACGCAGTTTCCCAGGAATCCCGCCCCCGGTGCAAGCCGGCCCGGGCGGGGAGGGGCGGCAGGCGTTCACGCTTTTTTCACGCCCCCGGGCTGGCGTTCACGACCGGTTCACGCCAGGCGGGCCCATGCTCGCTCCATGGCCGATTTTCTCGTCGTGGTCGGCATCCTGGCCTTCGCGCTCGTGATGCTCGGCCTCATCTGGGGACTGGAGCACGTATGACCTGGGTGCAGGGTCTGCTGCTCGGTGTCGCCATCGTCGTCTTCGTCTACCTCGGGGTGGCCCTGTTCAAGCCCGAGTGGTTCTGATGGGCTTCTTCTGGACCATCGTCGTGCTGGTCGTGGCGCTGGCCCTCGCCTGGCGCTTCCTCGGCTCCTACATGGCCGACGTCTTCGAGGGCCGGGTCCACTTCCTGGCCTGGGCCGAGCGACCCTTCTACCGCATGCTCGGGACGAGCCCCGAGCAGGAGCAGTCATGGAAGCGCTATGCGGGATCGCTGGTCGTCTTCTCCGCTGTCATCGTCGCCTTCGGGTACCTGGTGCTGCGCATCCAGGGATCGCTGCCGCTCAACCCCCAGCACTTCGGGGCCGTTCCGCCGGCGCTCAGCTTCAACACCGCGGTGTCGTTCCTCACCAACACCAACTGGCAGAACTACGGCGGCGAGACCACCATGTCGTACTTCTCCCAGATCGGCGTGCTCGCTGTCGAGCAATTCGTGAGCGCCGCCGTCGGGATCGCCGCCGCCATCGCCCTCGTGCGGGGCTTCTCCCGGCGCAACTCGCCCACCATCGGCAACTTCTGGGTCGACCTGACCCGGTGCATGCTCTACATCCTCCTCCCCGTCTCCTTCCTGGCCGGGATCATCCTCGTGGGGCAGGGGGCGGTGCAGACCCTGGCCGGACCGGTCTCGATCCACGACCCCTTGAACGGTGTGACCCAGACCATCGCCCGGGGGCCGGCCGGGTTCATGGGCGCCATCATGCAGCTCGGGACGAACGG
The DNA here is from genome assembly GCA_035506735.1 of Acidimicrobiales bacterium. GTDB lineage: Bacteria > Actinomycetota > Acidimicrobiia > Acidimicrobiales > UBA8190 > DATJOV01. The sequence goes on from DATJOV010000153.1 coordinate 1,962, forward strand.
CGGCGGGTTCTTCAACGTCGACCTGGCCCATCCCTTCGAGAACCCGACCGCGTTCACCAACCTGCTCTACATCTGGCTGACCCTGTCGATCCCCTTCGCCCTCACCTACACCTTCGGCAAGATGGTGAAGAGTGTCCGCCACGGCGCCGCCCTGCTGGGCGCCATGGTCATCATCTTCGGCGTCTGGGTGGGCTTCACCAGCTACTCCGAGCACACCAACAACCCGGCCGTCGTCGCGGCCGGGGTCCACTCGACGGTCGGGAACACCGAGGGCAAGGAGGTGCGCTTCGGCGACACGACCAGTGCCCTGTTCAACGTGTCGATGACCCAGACCTCGGACGGGGCGGTCGACAGCGCCACCGACTCCTACACCCCCATGGGCGGCTTCGGCCCCCTCACCGGCATGATGCTCGGCGAGGTGACCCCGGGCGGCACCGGCAGCGGGCTCTACACCATCCTCATCTACGCCGTCATCGCCGTGTTCATCGGCGGCCTCATGATCGGGCGAACACCGGAGTACCTGGGGAAGAAGATCCAGGCCCGGGAGGTGAAGCTCGCCGGCCTGGGGGCGCTGGTCATGCCCGTCATCGTGCTCGTGATCACCGCCATCGCCGTGTCGATCCATGCCGGGCGGGCGGGCCCGCTCAACAGCGGGCCGCACGGCTTCACCGAGATCCTCTACGGCCTCACCTCGCAGGCCAACAACAACGGCTCGGCCATGGCCGGCCTGACCGGCAACACCGCCTTCTACAACATCGTCGGCGCCGTCGACATGCTGCTGGGCCGGTTCGGGGTGCTGATCCCGGCACTGGCCCTGGCGGGGTCGCTGGCGGCCAAGAACACCGTGCCCGAGTCCCTCGGCACCTTCCGCACCGACAACTCCATGTTCATCGGGCTCACCATCGGCGTCATCGTGATCATCGGTGGCCTCACGTTCTTCCCCGCCGTCTCCCTCGGCCCCATCGTCGAGCAGCTCAGCCACGGAAAGTTCTTCTGATGACCACCGTCACGCACCCTGTCCAGTCCGAGCCCGTGCCCGAGCCGGGCGGTTCGGCCCGGGGAGTGGCCCAGTCCCGGAGCCTGTTCGACCGCGAGATCCTGCGCCGGGCCCTGTGGGACGCCTTCAAGAAGCTCGACCCCCGGGTCCAGGTCAGGAACCCCGTCATGTTCGTGGTGCTGGTGGGCACCGTCGTCACGCTCATCGAGTCGATCGCCCACCCCGGCAAGTTCGACTGGTCCATCACCATCTGGCTGTTCCTGACGGTGATCTTCGCCAACTTCGCCGAGGCCATGGCCGAGGGCCGGGGCAAGGCCCAGGCCGACACCCTGCGCAAGATGCGTTCGGAGACCGCGGCCCGGCGCCTGCGAGCCGACGGCACCGAGGAGAGGGTCGCCGCGGCCGAGCTGGCCAAGGGCGACCTGGTGGTGTGCGAGGCCAACGACGTCATCCCCTCCGACGGGGAGATCGTGGAGGGCATCGCCTCGGTGGACGAGTCCGCCATCACGGGCGAGTCGGCCCCGGTCATCCGGGAGTCGGGCGGGGACCGCTCGGCCGTCACCGGTGGGACCAAGGTGCTCTCCGACCGCATCGTGGTGCGGATCACGGCGGAGCGGGGCCACACCTTCCTGGACCGCATGATCACCCTGGTGGAGGGGGCCAACCGCCAGAAGACCCCCAACGAGATCGCCCTCACCATCCTCCTGGCCGTCCTCACCATCGTCTTCATCCCCGTGGTGGTCACCCTGCAGCCCTTCGGCCGTTACTCCGGCGCCACGGTGTCGGTGGTCATCCTGGTGTCGCTGCTCGTGTGCCTCATCCCCACCACCATCGGGGCCCTGCTGTCGGCCATCGGCATCGCCGGGATGGACCGCCTGGTCCAGCGCAACGTGCTGGCCATGAGCGGCCGGGCGGTGGAGGCGGCCGGCGACGTCCAGACCCTCCTGCTGGACAAGACCGGCACCATCACCCTCGGCAACCGCATGGCCTCGGGGTTCTTCCCCGCCAGTGGGGCGACCGAGGAGGACCTCGCCGACGCCGCCCAGCTGGCCTCGCTGGCCGACGAGACCCCCGAGGGGCGCTCCATCGTGGTGCTGGCCAAGGAGCGCTTCGCCATCAGGGAGCGCGATCTGGGCGCCGAGCACAGCTTCGTGCCCTTCTCGGCCATCACCCGCATGTCGGGACTGGACATGGACGGGCGCAAGATCCGCAAGGGGGCGGCGGACTCGGTGCGGCGCTGGGTCGAGGAGCAGGGCGGCGCCAGCCCCGAGGGACTGGACCAGATCGTCGAGCGCCTGTCGCGTTCGGGGTCCACCCCGCTGGTCGTGGCGGACGGGCCCCGGGTGCTCGGGGTCATCGAGCTCAAGGACGTGGTCAAGACCGGCATCCGCGAGAAGTTCGACGAGATGCGCCAGATGGGCATCCGCACCGTCATGATCACGGGCGACAACCCCCTGACGGCGGCGGCCATCGCCCAGGAGGCGGGCGTCGACGACTACCTGGCCGAGGCCACCCCCGAAGCCAAGATGGCCCTCATCCGGACCGAGCAGGAGGGGGGCAAGCTCGTGGCCATGACCGGCGACGGCACCAACGACGCTCCCGCCCTGGCCCAGGCCGACGTGGGCGTGGCCATGAACACCGGGACCACGGCGGCCAAGGAGGCGGGGAACATGGTCGACCTCGACTCCAACCCCACCAAGCTCATCGACGTCGTCGAGATCGGCAAGCAGCTCCTCATCACCCGGGGGTCGCTCACCACCTTCTCCATCGCCAACGACGTGGCCAAGTACTTCGCCATCATCCCCGCCCTCTTCGCTGCCACCTACCCGCAGCTGAACACCCTCAACATCATGAAGCTGCACAGCCCCTCGAGCGCGGTGCTCTCGGCCGTGATCTTCAACGCCCTGGTCATCGTGGCCCTGATCCCGCTGGCGCTACGGGGGGTGCGGTTCCGGCCCTCGTCCTCGGCCGCCATCCTGCGCCGCAACGTCGTGATCTACGGCCTCGGCGGGATCATCGTGCCCTTCTTCTTCATCAAGCTCATCGACCTCGTCCTGGTCGCCCTGCACGCCTACTGATGGAAGCCCGATCATGATCACCCACCTCCGCCGCTCTGTCGTCGCCGTCGTCGTGTTCACCGTCTTCTTCGGCTTCGTCTACGCCTTCGCCGGCACCGGCGTGGCCCAGCTGTTCTTCAAGCACCAGGCCGACGGCTCGATCACCGCCGACGGCTCCACCCTCATCGGCCAGAACTGGTCGGTGACGAGCACCTTCGACGGCACCAAGGGCTACTGGCCCAGCACGCGGTGGTTCAACGGGCGCCCCGACGACACCGGCCCCTACGGGGCGGTGGTGTGCGGGGCCGACGCACCCAAGGGCTGCACCCCGGCCTCGGGGGGCGACAACCCGCTCGAGGCGAACGGGGTGAGCGGGGAGTCCTCGGCCACGAACCTCGGGCCACGCTCGAAGGTCCTGGTGGCCGACACCACGGCCTTGGTGGCGTGGTGGCACAGCCACGGGATCGACCCCACGCCTGACCTCGTCACCACCTCGGGCAGCGGTCTCGATCCCGACATCTCCCCCGCCGACGCCCTGGTGCAGGTGCCCATGATCGCCCGGTCCCTCGGCGTCGCCCCCTCGGCCCTGCGGGCTCTGATCGCCAGGGAGACCAACGGTGAGCAGCTCGGCTTCCTCGGCGGCAGCTACATCGACGTCCTCCAGCTCAACGAGGGGCTGGCCAAGCTCCGGTGAGCGACGCCGGCCCGGTCCCGCCCTGCCGAGGACGTGCCGTGGCGGCCCGCGTCGCCGACGCCGTCCCCCGGGGCCGGGTGGCGGTGACCGGGACCCTCACCGGGGCCGGGCACGGCCGGTGGCGGACCATGCCGGCGTGGACGGCGGTCCTCGACGACGGCTCGGGGTGCCTCCTCCTCGTCTTCACCGGGGTGCGGGCCGTCCCGGGCGTGGTGGCCGGGGCCCGGCTGGCGGTGGAGGGGACGGTGCTGGCCGAGGGGACGGAGCGGGCCCTGTGGAACCCCCGCTACCGCTTCGAGGCCTGAGAGGGACGGGACGGTGCCGGCGGTGACCTCAGCCCGGCTCGGTCACGAGCTGGTAGCCGACCCCGGGGTGGGTGCGGAGGAAGGTGCCGTCCTCGTCCCCCAGCTTGCGGCGCAGGCGGTAGACGTAGACGCGCAGGGAGTCGGTCTGGGACCCGTGGTGCGGCCCCCACACCTCGTCGAGGATCATGCGGTGGGTGCAGAGCTTGCCGGCGTGGCGGGCCAGGAAGGCGAGCAGGGCGAACTCCCGGGTGGTGAGCTCGACGGGCTCCCCCGCCATGCGGACCTGGTGGTGGACCAGGTCGAGCTCGAGGGGGCCCACGGCCAGCTCCTTGGCCGTCACGGCGTCGCCCTCGGCGGCGCGGTGACGCTGGGCCACCCGCAGGCGGGCCTCGAGCTCGCCCATGCCGAAGGGCTTGGTCATGTAGTCGTCGGCGCCGCCGTCGAGGGCGGCGATCTTGCGGTCCTCGGTCCCGTCGGCCGAGAGCACGATGACGGGCACCTCGCTCCACTGGCGGATGCGGCGGCACACCTCGAGGCCGTCGAGGTCGGGGAGGCCCAGGTCGAGCACGACCACGTCGGGGGAGGCCATGGCCGCCTGGGTGATCCCCTGGGCCCCGGTGCCGGCCACCACCACGTCGTAGCCGAGGGCGCCGAGGCCGATGCGCAGGGCCCGCAGCAGGGCCTGGTCGTCGTCGACGACGAGGACGCGTGCCATCTAGGGGGCCACCGCCGCCACGGCGGCGACGGGCAGGGTGAAGCAGAACCGGGCCCCGCCCCCCGGGGCGTCCTCGATCCAGATGCGCTGGCCGTGGGCGGCCAGGAAGGCCCGGGCGATGGACAGCCCCACCCCGGTGCCGCCGCCCGAGCCGCTGCGGCTGAAGAGGGCGAAGACCTCGCCCCGCTCGGCCCGGGGGACGCCGGGCCCGCCGTCCTCGACGGCCACCTCGACCAGCCCGGGGTCGCCACGGCGCCCCGACACCGTCACCGCCGTGCCGGGCGGGGCATAGCGGGCGGCGTTGTCGAGGAGATTGGCCAGGACCTGCGTCACGAGCAGGTGGTCCACGTCCACCAGGGGGAGGTCCCGGTCCACGGCGATGGTGACGGGGACGTCACCGGCCAGGCGCCGGCGCCCCCCCAGGGCCTCCTGGACCAGGTCCACCACGGCGATGGGCTCGGTGTGCACCTCGAGGGCCCCCGACTCCATGCGTGACACGTCGAGGAGGTTGGTGACCAGGCGGTCGAGGCGGTCGGCCTGCTCCTCGATGAGCCGCACCAGCTCGCTGCGCTCCGACGGGCCCACCGCCACCCCGTCGTCGTGGAGGGTGGAGGCGGCCATCTTTATGGTGGCCAGGGGGGTGCGCAGGTCGTGCGAGACCGCCCGCACCAGGGCCCGCTGCAGCCGCTCGACCTCCTCCAGGAGCTCGGTGCGCAGGGCCTGCTCCCGGAGCTGGGCCCGTTCCAGGGCCAGCGCCAGCTGGTTGGCGAAGGTGCGGAGGAGCTCCTGGCCGTGGGGCCCGGGGGCGGGGCCCCCGATGCGCAGCAGGCCGATGGGCCGGCCGGTGGCGGCCAGGGCCACGGTCTGGAAGTCGTCGGGTGTCCCCACCGCCGCGCTCCGCAGGCTGGCCGGGACGCCGGGCGAGGGGGCCACGGCCCGCTGCTGGTGCTCGGAGAGCGGCTCGCCCGCCGACGCCACGACCTCTAGGCCGGGACCCACCGGGAGCATGAGGGCCACGCTGCGCAACCCGAAGGCGTCGTGGACGGTGGACACGATGAGCTCCAGGACCTCCGGCAACGGCCGGTCCTCGATGAGGAGGTCGGTCAGCTCGAAGAGCCGGCGGACCGCCTGCTCGCGCTGATGGGTCTCGGCCCGGGTCGACTCCAGGCGGGCCACGACGCTGGCCACGAGGAGCATGACGGCCACGTACACGACCAGGGCGATCCAGTTCTGGCTGGCGCCCACGGACAGGGTGTCGTAGGGCGGGATGAAGACGAGGTCGTAGACGAGGAATCCCGCCGCAACGGCGAAGAGCCCGGCCGACAGCCCCCCCACCACCACGGCGGCCACGACAGGGACCACGAGCACGAGCGCCGTGGTGGCCACGCTCAGGTGGGTGCGCACCGGCAGCATGGCCAGCGTGAGCGCCGCCATGACGGCGGCCCCGACGATCGAGCCCTCTACCCCCCGCCGCCCCGTCCGCATCGCTCGTACCTCGCGTCCCTCGCCTTCCACGTTACCGGGGTGGGGCAGACTGACGGCGTGCCGTCCGCCGACCCACGCGCCGCTCCCGGCGAAGGTGCCGAGGGCCGCACCGACGGCGGGACGGGTGGGGCGTCGGCCCCGGCCGGCCCGCCCCGGCCGGCGCGGGCCTCTGCCGGTGCCGGTGCGGGGCCCGGTCACAGCGCCGTGGAGTCCGACGCCGTGGGCCCCACGGGGCGCTTCCGCATCTACCTCGGGGCCGTGGCGGGCGTGGGCAAGACCTTCGCCATGCTCGACGAGGGCTGGCGGCGCCACCGCCGCGGGGCCGACGTGGTGGTGGGCTTCGTCGAGACCCACGGCCGGCCCCGCACGGCCGAGCTCATCCGCGACCTCGAGGTCGTGCCCCGCAAGCTCGTCACCTACCGGGGCACGCAGTTCGAGGAGATGGACGTCGACGCCGTGCTGGAGCGCCGGCCGAGGGTGGCCCTCGTGGACGAGCTGGCCCACACCAACGTGCCGGGGTCGGGGCGCAACGAGAAGCGGTGGGAGGACGTCCTCGAGCTCCTCGGGGCCGGGATCGCCGTGATCACCACCGTCAACGTCCAGCACCTCGAGAGCATCGCCGACGCCGTCGAGCGCATGACCGGGATCAAGGTGCGCGAGCGCGTCCCCGACTGGGTGGTGCGCCGCGCCGATCAGCTCGAGCTCATCGACTCCTCGCCCGAGGCCCTGCGGCGGCGCATGGTGCACGGCAACATCTACCCCGCCGACAAGGTGCCCGACGCCCTGACCCACTTCTTCCGCACCGAGAACCTGGTGGCCCTGCGGGAGCTGGCCCTGCGCTTCGTGGCCGACGAGACCGAGGAGGAGCTGCTCGAGTTCCTGCGCGCCCGGCATCCCGACGCCGTGTGGGAGACGCGCGAGCGCATCATGGTGGCCGTCACCGGGGCCCAGGGGACCGACGCCGTGATCCGCCGGGCCGCCCGCATCGCGGCCCGCACCAAGGCCGACCTCCACGCCGTCTACGTGGCCTCCGACGCCAACCGCCGTCCCGGCCGGGACGCCCTGGCCGAGCTGCACACGCTCACCGACGCCCTCGGGGCCCAGTGGCACGAGCTGCAGCGCGACGACCCCGCCCGGGCCCTCGTGGACTTCGCCCGGGAGCACCAGGTCACCCAGATCGTGCTGGGCTCGAGCCGCCGCAGCCGCTGGGAGGAGCTCACCAAGGGGTCGGTGGTGCAGCGGGTCCTGCGCTTCGCCGCCGACGGGGACGTCGACGTCCACGTCATCGCCCGGCGCCAGGTGGAGCTGAGCGAGGCCTCCGACCCCGACGGCTGAGGCTCGGTCCTCAGCCGTCCTCGAGCGGCACCCGCCACTCGATCCGGGTCCCGGGCCGGCTCCCTTTACCGACGTCGCCGGCCGTCATGGTCCCGCCCCGGGCCTCGGCCCGGGCCCGCATGTTGGACAGGCCGCTCGACCGGGTGGTGTCCCCCATGCCGGTGCCGTCGTCGGTCACGGTGACGACGAGGTCGTCGTGCACGGCGATCCGCACCTCGACCTGGGTGGCGTGGGCGTGGCGCGCCGCGTTGGAGAGGGCCTCGCGCACCACCGCCACCACGTCCGGGATCAGGGTGGCCCGGACCCTGGTGTCGACCGGGCCCTCGAACTGCAGCCGGGGCTGGAAACCGAGGCCGGCGGCGGCGCCGGAGGCCACCTCGAGGATGCGGGCCCGGGGGCTCGTCTCGGCCCGCTCTGTCGGGCGGAGCGCCAGGGAGAAGATGGTGGACCGGACGTCGCGGATGGTGGCATCGAGCTCCTCGATCGACTCGCCGATGCGCTCGGCCGCGGCCGGGTCGGCCACGGCGTGGGTGGCGGCCTGCAGCGACATCCCCACCGCGAACAGCCGCTGGATGACGTGGTCGTGGAGATCGCGGGCGATGCGCTCGCGGTCGCCGATCAGGGTCAGCTGCTCCCGGTCCTCCTGGGCCCGGTCGAGCTCCAGGGCCAGCCCGGCCTGCTGGCCGAAGCTCTCGACCATGCGGGTCTCGTCGCTGGTGAAGGCGGGCCCGCCCGCCAGGCGCGCCACCGAGAGCACCCCCCCCGATCCGTGCGAGGTCACGACGGCCACGTGCAGCGCCGGGCCGAGGTCCCCCCCGGCCCCGGGCCCGCCCCCGGCCCCGGGGGGGCCGTTCACGGCCATGGAGCGGCCCGACGCCAGGACCCGGCCCTCGGGCGAGCCCTCCCCCGTCACGAGCCGTCCCCGGCGGGGGGCGGCCGGGCCGTGGGTGGCGATGACGTCGAGGTGCCCGTCGTCGTCGGGGTCCCGCACCGCCACCGAGATGGCGTCGGCGTCGGTGAGCTCGGCCAGGCGCTGGACGAGCAGGGCCAGCCACTGCTCGAGCCCGCCCCCGCCGAGCATGGCCAGGCGGACCTCGGAGATGGCCCCGAGCCAGCGCTCGCGCCGCTGGCCGTCGACGAGCAGACGGCGCAGCTCGCGCTCGGCCCGCTTGCGCTCGGTGATGTCGCGCAGGACGGCCGAGATCCCGATCGGGTTGCCGGCCATGTCGCGGATGAGCGACAGGGACTCGGCCACCTCGACCTCGCGCCCGGTCTGGTGGAGTCGCTGGGTGTCCCGGGTGGGCAGGTGCATGCCGCCGCGCACCATGGCCAGCTGCTCCTCCACCTCGGTGCGGAGCCGATCGGGGACGAGGCGGGCCACGGGCCGGCCCAGGATCTCCTCGGGGGGGTAGCCGAGGAGGCGCTCGGCCCCGGGGTTCCAGCTGGTGAGGGTGGCGTTGAGGTCCATGGAGACGATGGCGTCGTCCGAGGAGGCCACGATGGCGGCGAGGCGGGCCGAGGACTCCCATTCCGAGCGCCGCCCCGTGAGGTCGCGCACCGAGGCCAGGGTGAGGGGCCGGCCGGGCTCCCCCAGGGGGGCGAGGCTGACGTCGACGGGGATCTCGCTCCCGTCGAGGCGCGTGGCCCACAGCTCCACGGCCGCCCCCATGGGGCGCTGGGTGGGGTGCGAGGCGTAGGTGGCGCGGTGCCGGGCGTGGCCGGAGCGGAAGCGGTCGGGCACGAGCACGTCGACCGCCACCCCCCGCAGGCCTCCCCGGGGGTAGCCGAACATGGACTCGGCCCCGGCGTTGGCGGCCACGATCTGACCCGACCCGTCCACCACGACGGCGGCGTCGGGGATGAGCCGCAGGACCACGTCCACCACGTCGGCCCCGGACCGGCTCCGGTCTGCGTCCCCCTCGGCCGGGCCGCCCCCCGTGTCCCCGCCCCCGGCGTCGGTCACCATCGCGCCGTCCTCCGCACCGCTCGGATGCTACCTCGGCCCCCCCGGAGGCCCCCGGTGCTCACGACCCGATGCCGTAGAAGGCGCGCTCCACCACGCGCCGGGCCCGCCGGGTGACGCGCCGGTAGTCGTCGCGCAGGGCCGAGGGGGTGGTGCCCAGGCTGCGGGCCAGGTGCGACAGGGCGGGGGACTGGCCCGGGAGGGCGTCCCCGGGGGCCGCACCGCCGGGGAGGGCGCCCACCAGGTGCCAGCGGTTCCGGGTCCGCTCGCAGAAGCGGTAGGCCTCGCGCAGGGCCGACACGTCGCCGGGGGCCAGCAACCCCTCGGCCCCCAGGCGGTCCAGGGTCTCGACCGTGCCGGTGCCCCGCACCCCGTGGCACAGCTGCTGGAGCTGGACCGTCCATTCGATGTCGGAGAGCGAGCCGCGCCCCAGCTTGAGGTGGAACTGGGGATCGTCGTGGGCCGAGATCCGCTCGCGTTCCATGCGCGCCTTCATGCGCCGGATGGCGGCGACCTCGTCGTCGGTGAGGGGCGCCCCCCACACGAACTCGTCCACCAGGTCCATGAAGCGCTCCCCCAGGGCGCGGTCGCCGGCCACCACCCGGGCCCGCACCAGGGCCTGGCGCTCCCACGTCTGGGCCCAGCGCTCGAAGTAGACGCGGTAGCCGTGGAGGTCGCGGGCCAGGCGTCCCTGGCCCCCTTCGGGCCGCAACCCCAGGTCCAGGGCGGCCACCCGCTGGGCCGGGCTCGGACCGTGCATGAGGTGGAGCAGGTCCTCGGCCACGGCCTCGCCCGCGGCGTCGTCGGCGTCGGCGTAGAGGAGGAGGACGTCGAGGTCGCTGGCGTAGGCCATCTCGGCCCCGCCCAGGCGGCCCATGCCCACCACGGCGAAGGGCATGGGCGGGTCCAGGGCCACGAGGGCCGACTCCAGGAGGGCCTCGGCCAGGGCGCTCAGGGCGGCGGCGCTGGCGGTGACGTCGTCGAGGCCCAGGACGTCGCGGGCCGCGATGCGGGCCTGCTGGTCCCGGCGCAGGCGCACCAGCTGGGCCCGGCGCCCGTCGGTGTCGTGGTCCCGGGCCAGGCGCTCGGCCGCCTCCACCACGAGGTCGTCCCGGGGGGTGGGGGCGAGGGCGGCGTCGTCGTCGGCGACGGCGATGAGATCGGGGTCCCGCTCGAGGGCCTCGGCCAGCAGGCGGCTCGTGCCCAGCAGGAGGCACAGCCGGCGCGCCGCCTCGGGGGACTCGCGGAAGGTGGCCACCAGGAGGGCCCGCCGGTGCCCGCCGAGCACCAGCGTCCGCAGGCCGAGCAGGCCGAGGTCGGGGTCGGGGGAGAGCGAGAGCCAGTCGAGGAGCAGGGGGAGGAGCTGGGCCATGAGCCGGGAGCTGCGGGTGAGGCCGCCGGCCAGCTCCTCCACCGCGGCCCGGGTGCGGGCGGCGTCGGCGAAGCCGAAGGCCGTCAGCCGCTGCGCCACCGCCTCGGCCGACATGGGCGTGGCGCCGGGGCCCGGTGCCGTGCCCGGGGCGGGGGTCACGGTGGCGAAGGCCTCCAGCAGGGGGCGGAAGAAGAGGCGCTCGTGGATGGCCCGCACGTCACGCTGGCAGCCGAGCAGGGCCTCGTCGAAGCGGGTGGTGGCGTCGACGGCGGGGCCGTCCTCGAAGCCGAGCACGAGCGCCAGGCGCCGGCGGGCGGCGGGGTCGGCCGGGACGGCGTGGGTCTGCTCCTCCTCGACGAGCTGGAGGCGGTGCTCCACCGTGCGCAGGAAGCGGTAGGCGTCGCGCAGGACGGCGGCGTCCTGGGCGGCGACGTAGCCGGCCCGTCCCAGCTCGGCCAGGGCCGGCAGCGTGGCGCGCTGGCGGATGCCGGGGTCGTGGGCCCCGTGGACGAGCTGCAGCAGCTGCACGGCGAACTCGATATCGCGGATCCCGCCCGGGCCGCGCTTGATCTCCCGCCCGGCCAGCCCCCGGCCCCGCACCGTCCCCTCGGTGCGGGCCTTCATGGCGCGCACCTCGGCCAGCTCGTCGGCGCTGTACTGCCTGCCCCACACCTGGGCGGCGGCCGCCTCCTCGAAGGCGACCCCGAGCTCGCCCTGGCCCGCCACGGCCCGGGCCTTGAGGAGGGCCTGGAACTCCCAGGTGTGCGCCCACCGGGCCCAGTAGGCCCGGTAGCCCTCCAGGGTGCGGGTGAGGGGACCGGCCCGGCCCTCGGGGCGGAGGCTGGCGTCGACCCGGAAGGCCTGGGTGGCGACGTGGAGCACCCCCCGGGCCACGTCGTCGTCGGGAGCCCCGCCCGTGACGAAGAGCACGTCGACGTCGCTGGCGTAGTTGAGCTCCCGGCCGCCGAGCTTGCCCATGCCCACCACGGTCAGGGCGGGGCCCGTCCCGGAGGGGTCGGCCAGGGCCACGGCTCCCTGCAGGACCTCCTCGGCCAGGGACGACAGCGCCGCCACCACGGCGTCGAGGCCGTCGAGACCGAGCAGGTCCCGCGCCGCGATGCGCAGGAGCTCGAGGCGCTTGGTCCGGGCCAGGCTGGCGGCGTCGGCGCCGTCGAGGGCCACGGGGTGCTCGAGGGCGCCGAGCACGCCCAGGGCGTCGGGGTCGGCGACGCACAACCGGCCCAGCACGTTGCTGGCCCCCGCCACCCGCACCAGGGCCAGGGCCAGGGGGGTGGGCGCGCCCGCGTCGAGGAGGGTGCCGAGCGTCTCGGGGCGCTCGTCGCCCAGTCGGGCCAGCAGGGCCCGCACGGCGTCGGGGGCGGCGGAGCGATCGGCCAGTCCGGTCAGGGCGGGGGGGAGCGTCACCGGGGTGCTCCCCCGGGGGCCGTCGTCGCCGTCACCACCGCAGCATGCCAGCAGGGGCGCGGGGGAGCCGGGTCCGGGGGCGCCGATAGGCTGCGTGGGCGTGTCCCACCTGCGCGTGGCGCTGTGCCAGCTCGACACCGTGGTGGGCGAGGTCGACGCCAACGCCAGGCGCGTCGTCGAGCACGTGGCCCGCCTCGAGGACGACGAGGTCGACGTGGCCGCCTTCCCCGAGCTGGCCCTCACCGGGTACCCGCCCGAGGACCTCCTGCTCAAGCCGGCCTTCGTGGCCGACAACCTGGCCGCCCTGGAGCGGGTGGCGGCCGCCTCGGGCCGCTGCGCCCTCCTGGTGGGGTTCGTGGACGTGGCCGGGCACGACGACGTCGGTGACGCCGTGGCCCACGCCTCGGGGGCCGGGGCGGTGGCCCGGGAGGCGGCCGTGCGGGGCGCCCCCCGCCGTCTGCGCAACGCCGTGGCCGTGTGCCGGGACGGGGCGGTGCGCGGCGTCTACCACAAGCGCAAGCTTCCCAACTACGGGGTCTTCGACGAGGAGCGGTGGTTCGCCCCGGGGTCGGGGCCCCTCGACCTCTACGACGTCGCCGGCGTCCCCGTGGGGGTGTCGATCTGCGAGGACCTGTGGTTCGCCGACGGGCCGGTGCCGCTCGAAGCGGCCGGGGGGGCCGGCGTGGTGGTGAACGTCAACGCCTCGCCCTTCTCCATCGGCCGCGAGCGGGAGCGCCTGGCCGTGGCCCGGGACCGGGTGGCCGAGGCCGGGTGCGTCCTGGTCTATGTCAACCAGGTGGGGGGGCAGGACGAGCTGGTCTTCGACGGCGGGTCCTTCGTGATGGGCGCCTCGGGCGAGGTCCTGGCCGCCGCCCCCCGCTTCGTCGAGTGCGTGCTGGTGGTCGACGTCGAGGTGGCCGACGCCCCCGGCGCCGCCGACGGCCACGCCCTGGCCGTGGTGGGCCGGCACGGCACCCCCCGCCCCCGGGCGCCCCGCCCCCGGCCCCCCCTGCCTCCCGTCCTGGACGAGGAGGCCGAGGTGTACGAGGCCCTCGTGCTCGGGACGCGCGACTACCTGGGCAAGAACGGCTTCACCGACGCCGTGATCGGGCTCTCCGGTGGCATCGACTCCTCGCTCGTGGCCGCCGTGGCCGCCGACGCCCTGGGCCCCGGGCACGTCCACGGCCTGGCCATGCCCTCGCGCTACTCGAGCCCGGGCTCGCAGTCCGACGCCGCCGCCCTCAGCGCCAACCTCGGCATCGACCTGGTCACCGTGCCCATCGAACCGGCCCACGCCGCCTTCGCCTCCATGCTCGATCCCGTCCTGGGGGGGGCTCCCACCGGGCTCACCGACGAGAACCTGCAGTCACGCCTGCGGGGGGTGCTGCTCATGGCGGTGTCGAACGCCCGGGGCTGGATCGTGCTCACCACCGGCAACAAGAGCGAGCTCGCCACCGGCTACTCGACGCTGTACGGCGACAGCGCCGGGGGGTTCGCCGTGATCAAGGACGTGCCCAAGACCCTCGTCTACCGGCTGTGCGCCTACCGCAACCGCCGGGCGGGCCGTGCCCTCATCCCCGACGCCGTGCTGGCCAAGGCCCCCTCGGCCGAGCTCCGCCCCGACCAGCGCGACGACCAGAGCCTGCCCCCCTACGACGTCCTCGACCCCGTCCTCGAGGCCCTGGTCCTCCACGACCGGTCCATCCGCGACGTGGTGTCGGCGGGGTTCGACCCCGCCGTGGTGGCCAGGGTGGCGGCATTGGTGGACAGCGCCGAGTACAAGCGACGCCAGTCGCCCCCCGGGGTGCGCATCACGGCCAAGGCCTTCGGCAAGGATCGCCGCATGCCCATCACCAACCGCTACCGCGACCACGCCCCCGTGCAGGCCCGGGTCGAGGCGGGCACGGGCGGCACCGGTCGGGGGGACCCCGGCCGTGGATGAGCGCTTCGAGGCCGCCGCCCTGGCCTTCGGCGGTGTCCCCTTCGAGGCCGTCGGCGGGGGGCATCGGCCCCTGAGCGTCGAGGAGCACGGCCGTGTGGTGGGCGCCTACCAGTGGATCGAGCGCCGCCTGTTCGAGATCCTCGGCACGTGGGGGGCCTCGGAGTCGGTCCCCGAGGCCCAGCTCGTCTTCGACGTCTACAGCGCCCAGCACGCCTGGCACGCCCAGCTCCTGGGGGAGCGGCTGCCCGTGCTCGACGCCATCGATCCCGACACCCTGGCCGTGCCGCCCAGCGCCGAGGTGGACCGCATGCTCGGCGTCCTGGCCGGCTCGCTGCCACTGCCGGCCGACGACGATCCCGACGCCGGCCCGGCCCCGGGGGGCGGCCTGGTGCGGGCCGGGGGCACCCTCCTGCGCCTGGTGGGGATGGCCCGGGTGGTGCTGCCCCGCCTGGTGAGCGGCTACAGCCTGCACCTGCGGCGTCTCTCGGCCGTCTCCGAGGCGGCGCTGGCCCGCACCCTGGAGCTGGTGCGGCGGGACGAGGCCGAGCAGTGGCAGACCATGGAGGCCCTGACCGAGGCCCTCCTGCGCCGGCCCCACGACATCGCCGTGGTCACCACGTACCAACAGCGCCTGGAGCAGCTGGTGGCCGGGTCCGGGGTGGGGCTGGTGGGGTGGCCCGAGACCGCCTCCCCCTGGCACCCCGGCCCCGCTCCCGACGATCCCGCTCCCGACGCCCCGGTGCACGACGGCCCAGTTGACGACGGTCCAGTTGACGACGGTCCAGTTCACGACGGCCCCGCCGCGGCTCCGGCCCCGCCCCCCCCGGGCACCACGCCGGTGTTCGCCACCGCCGTGCCGGCGCCGGGACCCGCCCCCACGCCGCCCGGAGGGGTGCCGGGGACGGCCCCTCCCGGCCCCTTCCTCCCCCCGCCCCCGGGGCCCGAGACGCCGCCGCCGGCCGGTCCCGGGCCCTGGGTCCTCCCCCCACCCCCGGGGCCGGCATGACCACGGGAGGGCTGCTCCCCGCGCCCGCCCGGGTTCCCGGTGGGCGCTCCGGTGGCCGTGCCCGGCCGGGGGCCTTG